>NZ_JBFTZS010000097.1:0-12140 GCF_056406675.1 Caulobacter sp. P1_B12_2
CCCTTCAGCCCTTGTGCTTGCAATCGCGCCGCCATGGCCCTGGCGCGGGCGTCAAGCTGGGCGTAGGTCCAGGTCTCGACCTGGGCGTCGGTTCCGCGAACGAACTTGTAGGCGATGCGCGTCGGTTGCGTGCGCGCCCTGGCCTGCAGCACCTCGATGAAGGTGGCGTGGCGGCCAATGGCGCTTTCGGTGACGGCCCCATCGACCACCCTTCGTTCGCTACCAAGAGAAAGCAACTTGTTCGCCTCCGTGGCAACCTGGCCGGTGCTGATTTCTTTCAGCACTTTTTGGTTGTGTTGATAGACGCAATCCGGCTTCGACGAGCGAAGTGGATAAAGATGACTGGCTGAAGTTTGTGGCGTAAACTGTGCAGAGAAATAAACGGCCACGAAAAACGTGTTATAGACTTTGTAGATACGAGGACGCGAAGCCGGTTTCGGCTTCTATGCTGAAGCGTCGATGCAATCTACAGGTGAAGATCTTGTGTTCGGCAACCTTCCATCGCACCGCAGCATTTGTCAACCCAAAGCTGCGCAACCTTTTCGGGTGAAGTGCGATTTACTCAATCGTTGTGCAGCGCGGCTAACGTAAGATGCGGAGCTGCTCCACGAAGCCGTGCTCCGTTGTCTGACTTCGAACATCGAAAGGGATCGTCGGCCATGCGCACAGCAGTCGTCACCGGCGCCAATCGAGGGCTAGGCGAGGCCTGCAGCCAGACCATTCTGAGCTCGGAGGCCTGGCGGGTTGTCCTGGCGGTCCGCGACGTGACGGCGACCGGCGACACCGTCCGCCTCGCCGGCGCCGATCGGGCCCTGCCCAGCCGGCTTGATCTGGGATCGCTGGACGACGTCCGCGCCTTCGCCCATCGGGTGGCCGCCGACGGTCCGATCGACGCCTTGGTCTGCAATGCCGGGATCCAGCACGTCGCCCCCGGTCTTGTACGGACGAAGGACGGCCTGGAGAGCACCTTTCAGGTGAACTTCCTGGGGCATTTCCTGCTGGCCAACCTGCTGTTGCCGCACATGGCCCGGCCGGGTCGCATCGTCTTCGTCTCGAGCGGCACGCATGATCCCAAGCAGAAGACCGGCTTGCCAGCGCCGGTCTATCCGGGCGCCGAGAAACTGG
Organism: Caulobacter sp. P1_B12_2; assembly: GCF_056406675.1. Taxonomy (NCBI): domain Bacteria; kingdom Pseudomonadati; phylum Pseudomonadota; class Alphaproteobacteria; order Caulobacterales; family Caulobacteraceae; genus Caulobacter; species Caulobacter sp. P1_B12_2. The sequence continues at coordinate 1,126 of NZ_JBFTZS010000097.1, forward strand.
CGCGTCCCGATGAAGAGGCGGGCGACGCGATGAAGATCGGCCTGCGCCGGTACACAACCTCCAAGCTCTGCACCGTCTACGGCGTCCACGAGTTTCATCGTCGATTGCGCGAGGCCGGCGTGGATGGGATCGACGTCAACGCCATGGATCCCGGCATGATGCCCGGCACCGATCTCGCGCGCGAATATCCGCCTTGGATGCGCCTGGCCTGGGACCACCTGCTGCCGGTGCTGCGCCCGTTCCTCCACAACACAAATTCGCCGGAGCGTTCGGGCCGGAACCTTGCCGCGCTGGCGACGGCGCCGGCGTTCGACGGCCTCTCCGGCCGCTATTTCGAGGGCGTCAAGGAGATACGGTCCTCGGCGCTCTCCTACGACGCGGCCAACGCGCGGGAGCTTTGGGAGACCAGTTGCCGACTGGCCGGATTGCCGGCGAACGGCTTGATCGACACGCTTCGAAAAGACGCGCCCCAGCCTGTCTGAACTCAGCCCGATCCGATCAGAGCGCCTGCGTCATGCTCGATGGAGGCGCGCTCGGCGTTTCCGCGGCATGGGCCCGCGACCCGATCATGGCCGACAGGACCGCTGCGCCGAAGATGATGGCGATCAGTCCGGCGCTTTGCCAGAAGTGCGATGTGTGCATGACGTGCTCCCTCAGCACCGAACAGACTACGCCGTTCCGACCAAAGGCCAATCGGGTCGATTCCTGATCTGTAGAGCTCGAAATTTGAGCGACCGGGCGTGAAAAATGCCGTCGTTAGAGACGGCTTGCGCGGTCGAACCTTGCTCCACGAACGCCGCTTGCCATAACGATAGCTTTAGCTACTGTAACCCTCATAAAACAGTAAAGGGGGTATGGAATGCGGAAGCTTCAGGTGCTCGCGGGCGTCGCCGGGATGGCGATGATGGCGGCGGCGGGCCAAGTCTACGCTCAGGGGCCGCTGGCCCAGGAGGCGGTCGCGCTCGACGAGATCGTCGTCACCGCCCAGAAACGTTCGGAAAACCTTCAAGACGTGCCGGTGTCGGTGACCGCCTTGACCGCCGACCAGCTCAAGGACCAGCGGGTCGGCGACGTGCTGGCGCTCTCGGGCCTGTCGCCGGGGCTGCAGATCAAGACCGACGACAACGCCGCCAATCCGCGCATCTTCATCCGCGGCATCGGGGTCAACGACTTCAACCCCAGCACGGCCAGCGCCGTCGGCGTCTATGTCGACGGTGTCTATGTCGCCTCCCCGCTTGCCCAGATGGCTGGCTTCTATGATCTGCAGCAGGTCGAGGTGCTGCGCGGTCCCCAGGGCACGCTGTACGGCCGCAACACCACCGGCGGCGCGATCAACGTCACCACCAAGAAGCCGACCAGCACGCCGGAAGGCGACCTGGCCGTGGATTACGGCCGGTTCAATTCGCTCAACGTCCAGGGCGGCTTCGGCGGTCCGATCGCCGACACGCTCGCCTTCCGCGTCGCCGGACTCTACGACAAGAGCGACGGCTATACGCTCAACCGGTTGACGGGCCACAAGGGCAACGACGCCGACCGCAAGGCCGTGCGCGGCGCCTTGCAGTGGAAACCCGACGACAAGCTGACGGTCGATGTCTCGGCCAGCTACAGCAAGTCGAGCGGCGGCTCGATCCTGACCTACAACCGTTCCCTGGTCGCCCAGACGGCCGAGGCGGCCAGCACGGCCGATCCCGATCCCACCTTCGGCTACATCTTCTGCAAGCCGAGCTACTATACCTCCGGCCAGTGCACGAACGTCGCCGGCTACGCCAACACCAGCAGCGACAAGTACGCCGGCGACTACCGCTTCGAGGGCAAGGACGTCGTCAAGCTGTTCGGGGCGACCAGCGCGGTCAGCTACGACTTCGGCGGCGTGACCCTCTACTCGATCACCGGCTACCAGCAGGCCAAGCGCGACGACTACGAAGAGACCGACGCCAACCCAATCTCGATCTTCGACGCCCGTTACGTGGCCCAGCAGGACACCACCAGCCAGGAGTTCCGCCTGCAGTCGAACGGGGCGACCGCCCTGCGCTGGGTCGCCGGCCTCTATGCCGCGCGCGACAACCTGGACAACGACAGCCACTACAATGTGCTGGAGGTGGCCCGCGTCCCCGATCCGATCAACAACCCGACGGGCATGGATCCCGCCAACAGCGTCGGCGTGTTCGGCTGGCCTCTGCACCAGAAGACCACCAGCTACGCCGCCTTCGGCCAGGTCGACTACGACCTGACCGCGAAGCTGACCCTGACCGGCGGCCTGCGCTGGTCGCAGGACAAGAAGACCTTCCACTATGTCAGCGACGTCGATTACGGGCTGCTGACCCTGTTCGAGTACGACAACCAGAAGACCTTCAGCTCGATCTCGGGTCGGGTGGGTCTGCGCTATGCGGTGAGCGACGACGCCAACGTCTACGCGACCTACAATCGCGGCACCAAGAGCGGCGGCTTCTTCAGCGGCCAGACCACCGATCCGGACGACCTGGGTCCGTACCGGGACGAGACCGTCAACGCTTACGAGGTGGGCGCCAAGAGCGAGTTCCTGGACCGTCGCCTGCGGGTGAACGTCTCGGCCTTCTACTACGATTACAAGGATTTGCAGGTCTACACGGTGATCCAGCGCAACGGCCTCCCGGTGCAGCTGTTCACCAACGCCTCGAAGGCTCGCGTCTATGGTGGCGAGGCCGAGATCGAGGCGCGCCCGATGAAGGGGCTGAGCCTGACCCTGGGCGCGTCGCTGTTGAGCGCCGAGTACAAGGACTTCCAGTCTCTGGGTGAAGACTATTCAGGCAACACCCTGCCCTCCGCACCCAAGGCCAGCGTGAACGGAACGGCGCGCTACGAGCACCCTGTGGGCTCCGGCGACCTGATCACCCAGCTGGACTTCACCTATCGCGGCAAGGTCTATTACGACACGGCCAACACCGAGCGGCTCAGCGACAAGGCCCGCGCCTATGTCAACGGCCAGGTCGGCTGGGCCTTCAGCGACGGGCGCTACGAACTGGGCGTGTGGGGCAAGAACCTGGCCGACACCACCAACATCTCCGACATCACGCCGATCGCCGCGTTCGGCTTCGACGTCTTCAGCATGGGTCCGCCGCGGACCTACGGCGTCTATTTCCGGGCCAAGTATTGAGCACGATCGACATACCGGCCGCCGCCGCCTCGAACCCGCCGGTTCCGGGCGTCTGGATCGGCGCGCCGCCTAGTCTGGTCCAGCGCCTGACGGTGTTCTGGATCGGGCTGGTCGGGGTGTTGTTCCCCGGGGTCGGCCCGCTGCTGCTGGGCGGCATGGAGGCAGCTGGTCGGCTGACGGCCAATCAGCTGGGGCTGGCCGGCATGGCCGAGCTGGTGGCCATGGGCGTCGGCGCGGCCGTCGTCGGTCCGCTGTTCGGCGAGCGCCGGCTGCGCCTGGCGGCGGTGACCTGCGGCCTTCTGCTGGCGGCGCTGGACCTGGCCACGACCCGCGTCTCGGGCGATCTGCTGATCCTGCTGCGCGCCGTCGCGGGACTCCCGGCCGGGGCGATGATCTGGCTGATCACCGGCATGATCGTCCGCTCGCCGCGCCCAGAGCGGTGGGCGGGCCTTTATCTGACCATCCAGACCCTGCTGCAGCTGGGTGTGGTGACCGCGATAGGCGCGTTCGTCATGCGGCCGTTCGGCCCGGACGGCGGCTTCGTGGTGCTGGCCGCCCTCACCGTCTCCGCTGTTGTCGCCGGCCTGGCCATTCCGAGCGCCTACGCGCCCCTGGTCGAGACCGAGGACAACCCCAAGGGCCTGCCCAGTTCGCGCGGCTGGATCGCCCTGGCCGCCGTCTTCTGCTTTCAGGCCTTCATCCTGGCGGTCTGGATCTACGCCGAGCCGCTGTCGCGCCAGGCCGGGCATCCGGCGGGCGTCGCCAGCGCCGCCTTCGCGGTGTCCCTGGCCGCCCAGGTCGCGGGCGGCGCGGCGGCCACGGCCTTGGCCGGCCGATTGTCCTGGTTCTGGGCGCTGGTGGCCGCGGTGGTCGTGGCCGCGGGCGCGCTGTTCGTGATGGCCAGCCTGCCGTCGGCGGCGGTGTTCCTGGTCGCTTCGGGGGTGTTCGGCTTCGTCTGGCTGTTCGCCTCGCCCTATCTGACGCCCCTGGCGATCGAGGCCGACCCCAGCCGTCGCGCCGCGCTGCTGGGTCCGGGAGCCAGCCTGCTGGGCTGCGGCGCGGGGCCTCTGCTGGCCTCGTTCGTGGTCAGCGGCGCCGATGTGCGGCCCGCGGTCTGGCTGGGCATGGGCCTGGCGCTGGTCACCCTGGTGATCGTCGCTTTCCTGCACCTGACCCGGTCGCGCTAAGGGTTCACGCTGATTGGCTTTTTTCGTCGAAGCGCTCTAGTCCAGAAGGACTGGAATGGAGAAATCGGCATGCCGAAGGCGACGGCCAGGAAGACCGCCGGCCCCGACATCGCGCTGGACGCCAAGCTGCAGCCGACCCAGGCTCGCGGACAGGACACCTACGAGATCGTCCTGGCCACCGCCGGCGAGATGCTGGGCGAGAGCGGTTTCGAACAGCTGACCACCAACGCCATCTGCAAGCGCGCGGGCCTGACCCCGCCGGCCCTCTACCGCTACTTCCCCAACAAGTACGCGATCCTCAAGGAGCTGGGCGACCGGCTGATGAAGGCCCAGGACGACAAGGTCTTCGCCTGGATCGAGGCCGGCGGTCTGGACGCCGACACGGCGGCCGAGCGCATCGAGAAGAATGTGGTCATGCTGACCGAGATGATCGAGATGACCCGCCAGTTCCCCGGCGGCGCGGCGATCGGCCGGGCCCTGCGCGCCGTGCCCATGCTGCAGCAGCTGCGCTTCGCCTCGCGCGACATGGTGGCCGGCCAGTTCGCCGAGATCCTCCAGGCCCGCTATCCGGACGCGCCCGAGGCTCGGGTTCGGCTGGCCATGCGGATGATGGTCGAGCTGACCTATTCGGCCACCGAAATGGCCGTCGAGGAGCCGGACCAGGACGCCCTGGCCCTCAGCCGCGAGGTCTGTCTGCTGTTCGAGCGGTATTTCGACACCTTCGGTGATCCGTCGCTGGTTCCTTGGAACGACGTGTTGCAAGAACAGTAGTTTTTACTATCATACCTGCATCGCGAACGGGGAGATGCGGATGACGGGGTGGAGCAACTGGTCGGGCAGCGTCGCGGCCTCCCCTCGCCTGATCGCCAGGCCCCGAGACGCCGGCGAGCTGGCCGCTCTGGTCGCTCAGGCCGGCAAGGCCCGCGTGGTCGGGGCCGGTCACTCGTTCATGCCGCTATGCGAGACCGGCGACCTGCTGCTGAGCCTTTCCGACTACGAAGGCGCGGTCGAGATCGCGCCGGACCGCAAGACCGTCTGGGCGCCGGCCGGCTGGAGCCTCAAGCGGCTGACGGCGGCCCTGTGGGCGGAGGGGCTGTCGCTGATCAATCAGGGCGACATCAATCCGCAGTCCCTGGCCGGCGCGATGTCGACCGGCACCCACGGCACCGGCGCGGAGCTGGGCAGCCTGTCGACCCAGGCCTGCGGTTTCAGGTTGATGACCGCCGACGGCGCGATCGTCGAGTGCGGACCCGACCAGAACTCCGAGCTCTACCAGGCCCAACGCCTGTCGCTCGGCCTGCTCGGCGTCGCCGTCGAGATCCGGATTCATGTCGTTCCGGCCTATCACCTAGAAGAACGGGTCGAGCGACGCCCTCTGGCCGAGGTGGCCGAGCGGCTGGACGAACTGGCGACCGCCACGCGCCACATGGAATTCTTCGTCTTTCCGTATTCGGACGATGTGATCTTCAAGACCCTGCATCCGGTCGCCGCCGAGGCCTCCGACCGTCCGGCCCGGGAGATCGGCGAGGACAGCGAGGCGACGTTCAAGACGATCTGCGACCTCTGCGCCGCCGTGCCGATGCTCACGCCGTCCCTGCAGCGCCTGATGATGCGCATGATGGGCAAGTCCAGCCGTCGCGTCGGTCCGGCCCACGAGATCTTCCCGTCAGAGCGAAACATCCGCTTCGAGGAGATGGAATACGAGCTGCCGCGCGCCGCCGGCCTGCCGACCCTGAAGGCGGCCATGGCCCACATCCGCAAGCGCCGGCTGCCGATCACCTTCCCGTTCGAGTTCCGGCTGGCGGCCGGCGACGACATCTGGATGAGCCCTTTCAACGCCGGTCCTGGCGCCTCGATCTCGTTCCACCAGTACGCCAGGATGCCGTGGCGCCCGGCCTTCGCCGAGATGGAGGCGGTGCTGCGCGACGGCGCGGGCCGTCCGCACTGGGCCAAGCGCCACACCCTGACGACGGCCGATGTCCACCGACTGTATCCCCACGCCGGCGACTTCGTGGCCGCGTGCAAGACCTGGGACCCGGCCGGCAAGTTCGCCAATACTCACCTGACGCAACTCTTCGGCCTTTGACGAGAACCGCCATGACCGACCATGACCTGCACGCCCACCTGATCGGCGCCCCCGGCTCCCGCCGCGAGCTCAACACTCCGGTGCTGGTGATCGACCGACCGGCCCTGGAGCGCAACATCCTGCGGATGGCGCAGTTCGCGGCCAGCAAGGGCGTCAAGCTGCGGCCTCATGCCAAAACCCACAAGAGCGTCGATATCGCCAAGCTGCAGATCGAGGCCGGCGCCGTGGGCCTGTGTTGCGCCAAGATCGGCGAGGCCGAGGTTCTGGCCGACGGCGGGGTGTCGACCGGCCTGCTGATCACCTCGCCGGTGGTCTCGGCCTCAGCCGTGGCCCGGCTGGTCAAGCTCAACGCCGCCACGACCGATCTGATGGCGGTGGTCGACAATCCGCTTAACGTCGCCGCCATGGGCCAGGCCGTCAGCGCCGCCGGCAAGCCGCTGAAGGTGGTCATCGATCTGGATCCCGGCATCCACCGCACCGGCGTCGCCTCGCCTGAAGCCGCCGTGGCGCTGTGGCGGGCGATCGAGGCTGAGCCTGCCCTGATCTACGCCGGTCTGCAGTGCTATTGCGGCATGCAGCAGCACATCGAGAGCTTCGCCGACCGCAAGGCCAATCTCGAGGATCGCGGGGCCTATATCCGGTCGGTGATAGACGCCCTGACCGCCGCCGGTGGGCCGCCGCCGATCGTCTCGGGCTCGGGCACCGGCTCGCACCGGATCGACGCGGAACTGGGGATCTTCACCGAGTTTCAGGTCGGCTCGTACGTGTTCATGGACGGTCAGTACCTGGTCTGCGACATCGCCGGCGACGGAGCGGACGAAAGCCCTTACGAGCCCTCGTTGCTGATCGACGCGCGGGTGGTCAGCGCCAACACGCCGGGCATGGTCACGGTCGACGCGGGCTTCAAGGCGCTGTCCACCGACGCCGAGCCGCCGACGGTGCTGGGCGGCGCGCCGGACGGGTCGCGCTATTTCTTCATGGGCGACGAGCACGGCGCGATCCTGCCGCCGCCCGGAACGGCGACGCCGGTCCTGGACGACCGCGTGATCCTCGGCGCGCCGCACTGCGATCCGACCGTGAACCTCTACGACACCTATCATGTGGTGGATGGCGACACCCTGGTGGCGCTGTGGCCGGTCTCGGCGCGGGGGCGGTCGCGCTAGGGCGCGGCCAGCCGAAAAGTTCTCCCCAGATGAGGATTCTGGACAGACCCGCCTAGGGAATCCCTCGATATCCACCTTCGGGTTCTCAGGCCCATCCTGCCGGCTCTCTGTATCCGGCCGGAGGCCAAGACCCATGAGCGTGTTTCGAAAGATCCTGGTCGGCGCTGTCGCGCTGCCGCTGGCGATCGGGCTGGGCGCGACCGCCCACGCCCAGCCGAAAACCGCGCCCGCGACGAAGCCCGACGCCGACGCCCTGGCGGCGCTCAACAAGATGGGCGAGGCGCTGAGGACCCTGTCGGGGTTCACGATCACCGCCGACATCACCACCGAGCAGGTGCTCGACAGCGGCCAGAAGCTGCAATACGGCGGCGACGTGAAGATCGAGGTCCAGCGGCCCGGCGCGTTCAAGATCTGGACGAAGTCGGACCAACAGGAGCGGGAAGTCTACTACGACGGCAAGTCGCTGACCGTGTTCGCGCCGAAGATCGGCTATTTCGCCACGGTCCCCGCGCCAGCGACCATCGACGCGACCCTCGACGCGATCAGCGACAAGTACGGTCTCGAGGTCCCGCTGGCCGACCTGTTCTCGCTGGGCGTGGATCCGGCCCTGACCGCCAAGATCGAGTCCGGCTTCGACGTCGGCCCCGCGATGGTCGCCGGCAAGGCCTGCGAGCACTACGCCTTTCGCCAGGCGGAAGCCGACTGGCAAGTCTGGATCCGCTCGGAAGGACCCGCCCTGCCCTGCAAGATGGTGATCACCACGACGCAGGACGAAGCTCAGCCGCAATACACGGCCGTCATGACCTGGGAGGCCTCCGCCCCGCCCCAGGCGCACTACACCTTCAACCCGCCCGCCAGCGCACACCGCATCACCCTCGCCGACGTGACGGCGGCGGGCGCGAAATGAGGCCGCCCATGAACAAGCTCCAGAAGACCCTGGTCATGACCGCCGCCATCGCCGTCCAAGGACTAGCGGTTCCGGCCACCACGCTCGCCGCCGACCTCTTCGCCGGCCAAGCCCTGCTGCCTAAATCGGCCTCGACCGCCGAGTGCCAACGCGGGGGACGCGGAGGCGGCGGTGGTGGTGGCGCCCGGTCGTCGGGCGGGGCGGCTTCCCGGCCCTCGGGCGGCGGCGCCGCGCGGTCCACCGGCGCACCGGCCCAGAGAGCGCATGCTGGCGGCGCCGACAGCCGCAACGTGCGAAGCAACGCAAGTCAAAACGTCAATCGCGGCTCGAACGTGAATTCGAACCGGAACGTCAATCGCAACACCAACGTCAACCAGAACGTCAACGTCAACGTCAACGGCAACTACGGCGGCGGCTACGGTTACAACAATGGCTGGGACCATCACCCGATCGCGGCCGGCGTGGCAATCGGCGCCACCGCCGCCGTGACCGCGGCCGTGGTGGGCTCGGTGGTCTACAGCGTTCCGCCCAGCTGCTCGACGGTGATCGTCAACGGCATCAGCTATTCGCAGTGCGGCAGCACCTGGTACGCGCCGCAGTATTCCGGGACGAACGTGCAATATGTCGTGGTCAACTCGCCACAGTGAGAGGCCGGCCTAGGCTGGTCGGCGCATCTGGAACTTGTGGGCCTCGCTGATCTCGAAATAGTCGGCGGGACCGCCGCCGCGGAGGATCGGTTCGGCCGCCACGGTGTCGTAGACGCAGTCGACCAGCAGCGTCTGGTCGATATGCACCATCACCACCTCGCCCAGGGTCAGCCAGGCGTCCACCGGTGCGCCCTCGGCGTCGGTCAGGCGGATCAGCTGGGTCAGGCGGCATTCGAACGCCACGGGACTCTCGGCGACGCGCGGCGCGGCCACCCGCTGCGAGGGGACCGGCGTCAGTCCAGCCAGGGCGAACTCGTCGACATGGTCGGCGACCATGGCCGAGGTGGCGTTCACCGCCTGGGCCAGCGACCGCGTCGCCAGGTTCCAGACGAACTGTCCGGTCTCCTCGATGTTGCGCACCGAGTCCTTCCAGCCGGTGCTCGAGAACCCGATGATCGGCGGCCGGTAGTTGAAGGCGTTGAAGAAGCTGTACGGGGCCAGATTGCGAACCCCCGCGGCGCTGACCGTCGAGATCCAGCCGATCGGCCGCGGCGCGATGATGGCGTTCAGCGGATCGTGCTTCAGGCCATGGCCGGTCTTGGGGTCGTAGGAGTGGATCGCGGTCATGGGCGCCTCGTCTTGCCRACACCTGTCTTACGGGCAGGCGCCGCGACCCGCCAGCCGTCGCCGGCCTTGCTGCGGGTTTCGTGGCCGCAGGCTTCTGGTGCATCCTGGCCGGAGTCGCCGCGATCCTGACCGGCCGTTGGTCGATCGTTCGCCGGGAGTTTTTGTGTGAAGATCCAGATCGCAGCCCTCGCCGTGGCCGCCGCGCTCGCCATCGCCGGCGTCGGTCACGCCGCCGACGCGCCGCCTTTCAAGCTGATCCGATCGGACGAGAGCTACGCCTATCTGGCGGACAAGCCGGGCGCGGGCCTGGACAGCCTGCGCTACCTCCCGCTGGGACCCGACGCCTATCTGTCGTTGGGCGGCGAGGCCCGTCTGCGGGTGGACTCGTTCGACGCGCCGCGCTTCGGCGTCGCCGGAGCGAAGGCGGATCTCTACGGCCTGGGCCGAGCCCTGTTCAGCGCCGACCTGCACCTGGGATCGCGGGTGCGGGTCTATGGTGAGTTGGGCCTGCACCGCGATTTCGACAAGAAGGATCCGCCGGCCGTCAGCGACCGCGACGGCCTGGACGCGCAAGTCGCCTTCATCGACGTCACGCCAGACGCCGACCGTCGCTGGCGACTGCGTCTGGGTCGTCAGGAGATGGCGTTTAACCCGACCCAACGCTTTGTCTCGGTGCGCGAGAGCCCCAACATCCGCCAGAGCTTCGACGGCGCGCGCGCGACCCGCCAGGTCGCCGGCCTGCGGCTGGACGCCTTCTATGTGCATCCAGTGGCGATCCAGACCGGCGTCTTCGACGACAGCAGCAACCGCGACCAGCAGTTCTATGGCGTCTACGTCTCGAAGGCGCTGAGCAAGACCGTCTCGCTGGACGTCTACGCCTTCGAACTGGACCGAGACGGCGTCCGCTACGGCGCGGTGCGCGGCGACGAGCGACGGAGCAGCTATGGCGCGCGGCTGGCCGGCAAGCGCGGTGCGATCGACTACGAGGCCGAGGGGGTGATCCAGGGCGGCCGGTTCGCCGATCGCGACATTCGCGCCTGGGCCGGCAGCCTCGGCGGCGGCTACACCTTGGCCAGGCCCTGGTCGCCGAGGCTAGGCCTGCGGCTCGACACCGGTTCGGGCGACGACGACGCCGGCGATGGCGCGCTGGGAACCTTCAACCCRCTGTTTCCGAAAGGCAGCTATTTCAACGACACCAGCCTGACCAGTTGGAGCAACCTGGTCGCCGTCCGTCCCAGTCTAGGCCTCTCCCCGCGCCGTGACGT
>NZ_JBFTZS010000098.1:0-12055 GCF_056406675.1 Caulobacter sp. P1_B12_2
CCCGCAGGGAAGGACTAGGGTCTAGATCACCACTTGGCGCGAATGCCGATGGTGTAGCGCGGCTCGAACTGGTTCTGGCTGAAGTACTGAGTCTTACCGTCCGCGAACCTCACGTAGTAATTCTCGATCTCGCCGGTCACGTTCGAGCCGTTGACGTAGACGACCACGTTTTCGCGAACGTCGTAGCTGAGGTTCACGTCGACGAAGCCCGTGGCGTCCTGGAAGATTGCCAGGTTGTCGCCGGAGCTGCCGGAGACGCTGCTCAGGCGATCGGTCCGATAGTTGTAGGCCACGCGGGCCTGCCACTTGTCGTCCTGATACCAGCCCACGAGGTTGTACTGGTACTTGGAGTTGTCGGTGAACGGCAGCTTCTTGCCGTCCAGGCCGACACGCGACTCCGAGCTGGGCGAGTAGGTGGCGTTGGCGTCGACACCGAAGTTCGAGAAGAAGCCGCCGTCGGGCAGCAGGTCGCTGAACGCCAGCTTGGTGCCGACTTCCAGACCCTTGACCGAACCGCCGTCGCCCTGGATGGGCTGGTTGACGTTCACTTCACGCGGCGTGCCGTCCTGATCCTTGAACGTGCCACGGGTCGTGCCGCCGGTCACGAAGCTGTCGATCTTCAGCTTGAACACCGACAGGTTCACCATCGACGCGCCGCCGAAGTAGTACTCGACCGCGCCGTCGAAGTTCGTGGAACGCCACGGATCCAGGTACGGGTTGCCCGACGAGCTGGCGCCCGTCACGCAGCGACCCGGCTTGGTGCCGCAGTCGGCGGTGGAGATGCTGAGACCGCCGCCGTAGTTCTGCAGATCCAGAGGCTGCATCGTCTTGGAATAGGCGAAACGGAACTTCAGGTGGTCGGTGGCGTCGTAGACGGCGTTCAACGACGGGAGCCAGTCGGTGTACTTGCGGCTGGTGACCGTATCGCCGACGTCCAGGTTTGTGTCGCCGTAGTTCTGGGTGTCGCCGGTCAGGTTCTGCTTCACCAGCAGGTGCGTCTGGATGACGTGCAGGCCGACGTTACCCGACAGCTTGCCGATCTCGAAGTTGGCCGCGCCATAGGCGCTCTGCTCCTTCAAGGTCACGTCATAGGTCACGCCGGGGATCTGATAGCGGACCGCCGCGCCGAACACCTTCTTCTGGAAGGCGGCGACGTCGTCGAAGTCATGCGGATCGACGACCCAGAAGCCCGGGATGCCCTGGGTGATGGAGCCCAGGTCGTCCATCCAGATGACGTTGTTGTAGGTGTCGATCTTGGTCGGACGGTTGACGGTGTAGCCCTGGAAGACCGGGGCGCCGCCGGCCGGGTTGGGCACGAATTCGCCCGCCTGGCATTGGTTCTGGTCCATGACGACGTCGATGGCCTTCCACTGGGCGAAACAGCCCGCGGCCGGCACCGGCGTGCCGTTGGCCTGAACCGCGCCCGGCGTGCCGCCGTAGAACGGCGAGAACAGGTGGAAGGCCTCGACATTGACCGTGCGGTCGCTCTGGCGAACACCGGCGTCGATCTTGGTGATAAAGCCCAGGAACTTGTCGTCGAACTTGTAGTGCCCCTCGGCCCGGAACACGTTCATGTCCGAGTCGACCTCGTTGTTGCCTTCCGAGGAGAACGCGCCGATGGCGTAGCTGTCCTTGTTGGCCATGTAGTCCTTGAGCGTCTTGCCCGCGCCCAGACCACCGACCAGCGGACGGTCGAAGCCGCTCCAGATCGCCTTGTTGCCACCGATGTTGTAGTGCAACTGCGGATTGGCGCCGTAGCCGGCCGGGTTCGGGTTCAGGTAGCAGCCGCCGGCGCTGCCGACGACGGCGTTGCTACGCTGCGCCGCTGGATACTGGGCGCAGATCCCCGCCGGATAGAACGGACCGCGCGTGCGGTCGGCCGCATTGCGGAACAGGTTGAACCGGCCGTCCGCATACTGCCAGTTGCTCAGGTCGCCTTGGGCCTGGCCGTTCATGCTGAGACGGTTGCCGCTGGCGCGGATGGCCCGCACCTCGCTCGTGAAGTTGCCGCCGTTGTCGTACTTCAGTTCGAGGTTGTAGTTCTTGGTCTCCGACTTGGTGGTGCGGTTCACCGAGAAGCTGTTCACCCACCAGGCGTTGATGTCGTACTCGTCGACCGCCACCCAGGGACGGCCGTTGCCGGTGCTGTTCTGACCGGTGGGCTCGAACACGGTCGGGGTGGTCCAGACGCCGAAGGCGCCGCCGTCCCAGCGGTTGGAGATGTTGATGCCGGCGGCGCGGTTGTATTCGTCGAGCTTGGCGTAGAAGCCCTCGGCGATCAGGGTGAAGCCTTCGCCCAGATCCGCCTCGAAGGCGACGTTGACGCCCAGGCGCTTGCGCTCGACCTCACGGTGGAAGCTTTCGAAGCCGTGCGGCGAGATGAAGTTGTTGGCGGCCGAACCGCCCCAGTCGTTGTTGCCCGACAGACCGACGACGCCCGACGAGTTGTTGCCGAGGTTAGCCTTGCTGGCCGTGGCGGCCACCATCAGGCCGACGCGCTCGTTGCGCCAGTTGACCAGGCCGTTGATCAGGTAGTCGTTTTCCTTGGTGCGCTCGCCGCGCTGGCCTTCCAGGCCGCCGGCGATCGACAGACCCTGCTCCAGCTGGAACGGACGGCGGGTGCGCAGGTCGATGGTGCCGGTGATGCCCGACAGGGCGTTGGTCGGGTCGGTCGACTTGTAGACCAGCACCTGGTTCATCAGCTGGGCGGGCACGTCCAGCAGGTTCGGCTGGGCCGAGCCCATGTTGCCGGCGCTCAGATATTGTTCGCCGTTCAGCAGGGTGACGACCTGGGCCAGGCCGCGGATGTTGACCGTCGCACCCTCGCCGGCGTCACGCTTGATCTGCACGCCCGGGATGCGCTGCAGCGAGTCGGCGATGGTGGTGTCGGGCAGCTTGCCGATGTCTTCCGACGAAATCGCGTCGACGATCGAGGCTTCGCGCCGCTTGACGTCGACCGAGCGCATCTGCGAGCCGCGGATGCCGGTGACGACGATTTCCTCGACCTGCGAGGCGTCCGACGCGGTCTGGGCGTAGGCGCCCGTGGCCAGAGCCATGGACGAGGCGCCCGCCAGCAGCGCCAGGGTCATCCCCCGGGCCAAAGCGGACTGGTTTCGTGGATTGGACAAGGTCTTCGCTCCCCAAACGTTTTTATGGCCGTTCTCGACTCCGCCGGGTTCGACGGAGCTGCGTCTCAATTCGCCTGTCTTCGAGGACGCCGGCCTGCCCGGCGCACCCAAGTTTCAGGTGAAAGTCTCTGGCGACCCCTGCGTCCCTCGACGCACACGCTGGCTCACGCCCTCCCCAGCCGTGACCCAAGATCGACAAATGTCCTGTTCGTGTCAATCAAAATGTCAACGTTGTCATTTTGTCGCCGAGCCTGTCGCGAAACACCCCCAAAAGGGGGCGAATGACGACGGCCAAGAGAAGCGAAATAGGTCTATATAATTGATTTTCCTATGTATCTTCGTTCGAGAAACGAAGTGGCGAACTGGAAATGCATGGCTCGAACTCGCACAACATCGGTTATGCCGCAGGGACCGACGCCCTCTTTTCCAAGGACGGATTCCGTTGCGTCAGCTAGATTTTCGAATCTTCAATGTCTCGAATTGTCCGAAATTGACCGCTACCATGTCCCCTTACGGACATTTAATGTCCACATACATGACATCGTTGTCGGGCTGAGCTATGGCTTGCGGAACGGGGCGGCGGCGATCTGCGTGATCGGGTGCGGCGCGATCATTTGTTCTGGGTGCGACGGGTAATGGCGACGATCCACGATGTGGCGCTGCGAGCAGGCGTGTCGCCCAAGACCGTCTCGCGGGTGATGAACGACCACGAGAGCGTCACCACTAAGACGCGCGACCGGGTTCGCGAGGCCATGCAGGCGCTCGACTACCATCCCAACGCCGTGGCGCGCGTGCTGCGCTCGCACGCCGCTCCCGCGGTCGGGATCCTGATGGGCGACCCCAGCGGCGGCTACCAGACCCGCGTCCACCACGCCCTGATGGTCGCCTGCCTTCAGAACGGCCGCCACCTGACGGCTGAACTGGTCGAGGGCGACATGGCCGGCTGGCAGGACCGCATCCGCGCCTTCGTGACCGAGGGCGGCATCCGCGAAATGGTGCTGCTGCCGCCGGAGTGCGACTTCGCGCCGCTCAAGACGCTGCTGCGCGAGCACGGCGTGCGCTGCGTGCTGATCTCGCCGACCAGCCCCGACTCCCTGTCGCCCAGCATCGTCATGGACGACCGCGCCGCCGCCCGCGAGGTGGTCGAGCACCTGTTCAGCCTGGGCCACGAACGGATCGGTCACATCGCCGGCCATCCAGACCACGCCGCCAGCACCCTGCGCCGCAACGGCTTCAACGAAGCCTACGCCGCCGCGGGCAAGGCCCGCCCCGATCCGGCGCTGATCGTTCCGGGCGACTTCACCTTCAAGGGCGGCCTCGTCGGCGCCCAGGCGCTGCTCGACATGGCCGATCCGCCGACCGCCATCTTCGCGGCCAATGACGACATGGCCGCCGCCACCTGCATGGAAGCCCAGCGGCGCGGCCTGAAGCTGCCCGACGACCTGTCGGTGGTCGGCTTCGACGACGCGCCGATCGCCGCCGCCATCTGGCCGTCCCTGACCACCATCCGCCAACCCTTCGACCAGATGACCCAGCGGGCCATCACCGCCCTCAACGCCTGGAACGCCAACGAGGCGCTCGGCAAGGCGGCGGCCACGATCCTGACCCAGCACAGCCTGGTGATCCGCGAATCCACCGGCCCGGTCCGGGCCGGCTAGACCGAAGTTCCAATCGCGTCGGCGAGCCCTCGCCCGCGCCAACAAGACCGTGGGAGGTACTATGAACCGACACACCTGGCGGGGCCTGACCCTGGCCCTGATGCTCGGCGCGTCCGTAAGCGCCATGGCCTCCTGCGCTCAGGCCCAGGCGCCTGTCGCCGCGCCCGCGGCTCGTCCGTGGCTCGATCCCAAGCTCGACGCCGACGCCCGCGCCGACGCGGCGGTCAAGGCCATGACCCAGGACGAGAAGCTGACGATCATCTTCGGCTTCTTCGGCGCCGACATGGGCACGAAGTACAAGCGCGTGGCCGACGCCCTGCCCGGCTCGGCCGGCTACGTGCCGGGCATCGAGCGCCTGGGCATCCCGGCCCAGTTCCAGACCGACGCCGGCGTCGGGGTGGCCACCCAGGGCGGCGAACCCAAGAAGCGCGAGCGCACCTCCCTGCCCTCCGGCATGGCCACCACCGCGACCTGGAACCCCGAACTGGCCCAGGCCGGTGGGGCGATGATCGGCTCGGAAGCCCGAGATTCCGGCTTCAACGTCATGCTGGCCGGCGGCGTGAACCTGGTTCGCGAGCCGCGCAACGGCCGCAACTTCGAATATGGCGGCGAGGATCCGTGGCTGGCCGGCAAGATGGTCGGGGCCCAGATCAAGGGCATCCAGTCCAACGCCATCGTCTCGACCATCAAGCACTACGCCCTGAACGGCCAGGAGACCGGCCGTTTCGTGCTGGACGCCAAGATCGGCGAAGCC
Organism: Caulobacter sp. P1_B12_2; assembly: GCF_056406675.1. Classification (NCBI taxonomy): domain Bacteria; kingdom Pseudomonadati; phylum Pseudomonadota; class Alphaproteobacteria; order Caulobacterales; family Caulobacteraceae; genus Caulobacter; species Caulobacter sp. P1_B12_2. Next base: position 5,541 of record NZ_JBFTZS010000098.1, read on the forward strand.
GACGCCCGCACGTCCGACCTGCTGGCCTTCCAGTTCGCCATCGAGGACTCAGATCCGCACTCGGTGATGTGCGCCTACAACCGGATCAACGGCGACTACGCCTGCGAGAACGCCTTCCTGCTCAACACCGTGCTCAAGCAGGACTGGGCCTACAAGAACTACGTGATGTCCGACTGGGGCGCGGTGCACTCCAGCGCCAAGGCGATCAACGCCGGGCTCGACCAGGAGTCGGCCGGCGACGCCTTCGACAAGCAGTCCTTCTTCAAGGGCCCGTTGAAGGACGCCCTGGCCAAGGGCGAGGTCAGCCAGGCCCGTCTGGACGACATGGCGCGCCGCATCCTGCGCGGCCTGTTCGCCAGCGGCGTGGTCGAAAAGCCGGTGAAGATCGCCACGATCGACTACGCCGCCCACGCCAAGGTCACCCGCGCCGACGCCGAGGAAGGCGTCGTGCTGCTTAAGAATGACAAGGGCCTGCTGCCTCTGGTCGCCGGCGCCAAGAAGATCGCCGTGATCGGCGGCCATGCCGACGTGGGCGTGCTGTCGGGCGGCGGCTCTTCGCAGGTCTATCCGATCGGCGGCCGCGCGGTGACCGGCGAGGGCCCCGCCTCCTGGCCGGGTCCGATGATCTACTTCCCCTCCTCGCCGCTGAAGGCGCTGAAGGCTCGCCTGCCCGGCGCCGACATCCAGTTCGCCGATGGCAAGGACAAGGCCGCCGCCGCCAAGCTGGCGGCCGCCAGCGACGTGGTGCTGGTGTTCGCCACCCAGTGGAACGGCGAGTCGTTCGACAGCCCCCTGACGCTGGAGAACGACCAGGACGCCCTGATCGACGCGGTGGCCTCGGCCAACGGCAAGACGGTGGTTGTGCTGGAGACCGGCGGCCCGGTGCTGATGCCCTGGCTCTCCAAGGTCGGCGGCGTGGTCGAGGCCTGGTATCCCGGTTCGGAAGGCGGCGAGGCCATCGCCCGCGTGCTGACCGGCGAGGTCGACGCCTCGGGCCGCCTGCCCGTCACCTTCCCCGCCGCCCTGGACCAACTGCCTCGCCCGGTGCTGGACGGCGATCCCAAGAAGCCGGACGACCTGTTCGCGGTCGACTACACGATCGAAGGCGCGGCGGTCGGCTACAAGTGGTTCGACAAGAAGGGCCACCAGCCGATGTTCGCCTTCGGCCACGGCCTGTCCTACACGACCTTCGCCTATGACAACCTCAAGGCCGAAGCCAAGGGCGGCGCCCTGACCGTCAGCTTCGACGTCAAGAACACCGGCAAGCGGACGGGCAAGGCCGTGCCCCAGGTCTATGTTTCGCCCAAGGCCGGCGGCTGGGAAGCGCCCCAGCGCCTGGCCGGCTTCAAGAAGGTCGAGCTGGCGCCCGGCGCGACCACCAAGGTAACCCTGACGGTCGATCCGCGCCTGCTGGCCACCTGGAACCAGAAGGCCCACGGCTGGTCGGTCGCGGCCGGCGACTACACGCTCACCTTGGGCGCCTCGTCGCGCGACGCCGCCGCCAAGGCCCAGGTCGCGGTGGCCGCCCAGACGCTGCCCGCGGGCTTGATCAAGCCCTGAAGAAGCCCGAAGAACCCCTTGGAGGAGCCATTTGGCCGCAGGTGAAATTAAGGTCTGATTAACCATAAAGACCCAATTTCGACTGGTCTTTCTTGAAGACACCCCACCATCACTGACTTTCCACAGCCCGGTCGTCGACCGGGCTGTTTTTTTGTCCGAATGCGCTTGCACCGAGTCAAACGGGCGGCTATCACCCGGCCTCTTCCTGAGGCGACCTGTTCCGCGGTAGCTCAGTGGTAGAGCAGCCGGCTGTTAACCGGCTGGTCGTAGGTTCGAATCCTACCCGCGGAGCCACCTCCGGCATCGAGACGAAATCCGGCCTAACGGCCGGATTTTTCGTATCGGGAACAGCGCTTCTATCCCAGCCGGCTTTGGCGCGCGGCCACACGCATCCTGATCATTTCCAGCCAGCTCCTCGACATGCGCCTTGGCGCGTCTCGGTCGAGATGCGCCAGCTTCGCACCTGCGTAACGATCAGTCGGTGGTCGCCTAGAACCGAGGCGCCCGACGCCTGGCGATTTCATCAACGGTATTACTCGTTGCATGTTTCGTAATATTCAGAACCCATGACTCTCATGGACACTTCCTCCACCCTCGCGCGCCTCAGCATCAGCCTTCCGGCCGAACTGATGGCGCAACTGGACGCCATGGTCGCCGAGCGCGGCCTGCCCAGCCGCTCGCAGATGATCGCCGAGCTGATCCGCCACGAGCTGGCGGAGCACAGCGCCGAGCGCCCCGACGCCGTCCTGGCCGGCACGATCACCCTGATCTACCGGGCCGAAAGCGGCCGGGTGCGTCACGCCCTGGCCCAGACCCAGCTCGGCTTCGTCAAGGAGGTGATCTCGGCCCAGAACGTTTTCCTGGAAGACGACCAGGCGATGGAGGTCCTGCTGGTCCAGGGGCCGTTCGAGCGCCTGCGGCAGCTGTGCGACGACCTGCGCAAGGTGCGCGGCGTCCAGCAGATCAAGCTGGTGACGACCACCGCCCTGCTGCCGCCGCTGCATTTCCATGGCGAAGAGGGAGAGGTCGTTTGATGAGCGGCACCGCCGATCCTTACGCCGCCCAGGCCCACGCCCGCGCCCAGGCCGGGACCCGCGCCGAAGCCATGCCCACCGTGCCGGCGACCGACGCCGTCGATCTGCCGCAAGGCGTCGCCGCCGCCGAGCTGGTCTGGGACGAGACCATCGCGCCCGGCGGCTACGCCAGCCGCCAGATCGCCCGCGGAACCCGCCTGCGTCTGACCGACCTGGCCGGCGACGCCAGCCCGTCCCTGCTGCTGTTCAACGCAGAGCGCCCGGTCGAACGCCTGAACATCGCCGACACCCTGAAGGTCCAGTGGAACGGCTATCTGGGCCAGGGCCGCCTGCTGCTGTCCGACATGGGGCGCGTGCTGGCCAGCCTGGTCGAGGACACCGCCGGAACCCACGACGCCTTCTGCGGCGCGTCCAACCAAGCCAGCAACGCCCGCAGGTACGGCGACGGCTTCAACCACGGCGCCCATCCCAACGCCCGCGACCGCTTCTCGCTGGGCGTGGCCAAATTCGGTCTGGGCCGCAAGGACATCCATCCCTGCCTTAACCTCTTCAAGGAAGTGCGCGTCGCTCAGGGCGGCGAGACCGTGATCGACATCGGTCCCTATCCGCCCGGCCGGTTCGTCACCCTGCGGGCCGAGATGGACCTGATCGTCGTGCTGGCCAACTGCCCGCACGTGCTGGACCCACGCCCCAGCTACGCTGTCACGCCGCTGCGCGCCACCGCCTGGCGCGGTCCCGTGACCTCCGAGGCCGACCCGATACGCAACGCGACGCCGGAGGGGCTGCGCGCCTTCCTGAACGTCGAAGACTACTACCGTCGCTGAGGACCCGATGACCGTTTCCGCTCCTCCCCTCGCCGGCGCCGTCGTCCACGACGAGGTGGTCGCCGCTCGCGCGCCGTGGCTGCACACGGTCAAGGCCGGCCAGACCCTGCGGATCGTCGACCTGGAGGGCAACCAGGCCGTCGACTTCCTGGCCTACAACGCCGCCGACGACGCCGAGCGCTACAGCGCTCAAGACACCATCGCCGCCCAGGGCAACGTCTTCCTGCGCCAGGGCTCGGTGCTGCTGTCCAACGAGGGCGCGCCGATGATGACCGTCACCGCCACGGCCGTGGCCTACCACGACACCATCGGCGGCGCCTGCTCGTGCGAGAGCAACACCCTGCGCTATGGCCATCACACCAAGGCCCAGCACGCCTGCGTCGAGAACTTCCTGACCGCCAACGCCCGCCACGGACGCGGCAAGCGCGACATGGTCAGCAACGTCAACTGGTTCATGAATGTGCCGGTCGAGGCGGACGGCGCCTTGGGGATCGTCGACGGCATCTCGGCCCCCGGCCTCTATGTCGACCTGCGGGCCGAGATGGATGTCGTCGTGGTGGTGTCCAACTGCCCGCAGATCAACAATCCCTGCAACGGCTTCAATCCGACGCCCGTGCGCATGATCGTTTCGGAATAGCTCGCGATGTTCGACAAGGTCCTGATCGCCAACCGCGGCGCCATCGCCTGCCGGATCATCCGCACCCTGAAGGCCATGGGCGTCAAATCGGTGGCGGTGTTCAGCGACGCCGACGCCGGCTCGCTGCATGTCAGCCTGGCCGACGAGGCGGTGCGGATCGGCCCGGCCCCGGCGGCCGAGAGCTATTTGCGCGGCGACCTGATCCTGGCGGCGGCCAAGGCGACCGGCGCCCAGGCCATTCACCCAGGCTACGGTTTCCTCAGCGAGAACGCCGGCTTCGCCGAGGCCTGCGAAGCGGCGGGCGTCGCCTTCATCGGCCCGACCGCCGACAACATCCGCGCCTTCGGGCTGAAGCACACGGCCCGCGACTTGGCCCAGGCCCACGGCGTGCCCCTGGCGCCCGGCACCGATCTGCTGGTCGATCCCGCCGCGGCGCTGGAAGCGGCTGAGCGCATCGGCTTTCCGGTCATCCTGAAGGCCACGGCCGGCGGCGGCGGCATCGGCATGCGGGTCTGCGAGACGGCCGAGGCGGTGGCCGAGGCCTTCGCCGCCGTGCAGCGCCTGGCGACCGGCAATTTCAGCGACGGCGGGGTGTTCCTCGAGCGCTATGTCCGCAAGGCCCGCCACGTCGAGGTGCAGGTGTTCGGCGACGGGGCCGGCAAGGTCGTGGCCCTGGGCGAGCGCGACTGCTCGCTGCAGCGGCGCAACCAGAAGGTCGTCGAGGAGACCCCCGCCCCCGGCCTGCCCGCCGCCACCCGCGCGGCCCTGCTGGACGCCGCCGTCCGCCTGGCCTCGGCGGCGAACTACCGCTCGGCCGGCACGGTGGAGTTCCTCTACGACGCCGAGCGCGACGACTTCTTCTTCCTGGAGGTCAATACCCGGCTGCAGGTCGAGCACGGCGTCACCGAGCAGGTGACGGGCGTCGATCTGGTCGAGTGGATGGTGCGCGGCGCGGCCGGCGACTTCGCCTTCCTCGACGTGGCGCCGCCCGAGCCCAAAGGCGCGTCGATCCAGGTGCGACTCTATGCCGAGGACCCAGCCCAGGACTATCGGCCCAGCTCTGGCGTGCTGACGCAGGTGTCGTTCCCCGATGGCGTCCGCGCCGACGGCTGGGTGGTGGACGGGACCGAGGTCAGCGCCTTCTACGACCCGTTGCTGGCCAAGCTGATCGTCATGGCGGCCGACCGACCAGCGGCGGTGGCGGCTCTGCAGTCGGCGCTCGATGACACGCGGCTGGCGGGACTGGAAACCAATCTCGACTGGCTGCGCACAGTCGTCCGCTCGGAGGCCTTCGTCAGCGGCGAGGTCTCGACCCGGGCGCTGGAGAGCGTGACCTGGACGCCGGACACCATCCAGGTGCTCAGCGGCGGCCCAGCAACGACGGTGCAGGACTGGCCCGGACGCCAGGGCTACTGGGACGTCGGCGTGCCGCCGTCAGGCCCGATGGACGCCCTGGCCTTCCGGCTGGGCAACCGCCTGCTGGGCAATGGCGAGGAGGCCGCCGGACTGGAGGTCACCGCCCTCGGCCCGACCCTGAAGTTCAACCGCGCCGCCGTCGTCTGCCTGACCGGCGCGGCGTTCGACGCCAAGCTGGATGGCGCGCCTGTCGACGCCTACGCCCCGATCGCCGTCGCCGCCGGCCAGACCCTGAAGATCGGTCGCGTGGTCGGCGCGGGCCTGCGCGGCTATCTGCTGTTCCAGGGCGGGCTGGACGTGCCGGTCTATCTGGGCAGCCGCTCGACCTTCACCCTGGGCGGCTTCGGCGGCCATGCCGGTCGCAATCTGACGGCCGGCGATGTCCTGCGCCTGGCCGACGCCGCGCCGACGACGGCCGCCGCGCCGCTTGCCCAGGCCGTGCGTCCCGCCGCCACCAAGGCCTGGACCATCCGCGTCCTGCCCGGCCCGCACGGCGCGCCGGACTTCTTCACCCTGGCCGACGTCGCGATGATCGGCGGCACGGACTGGAAAGTGCACTACAACTCCAACCGCACCGGTGTGCGGCTTATTGGTCCCAAGCCGGAGTGGGCGCGACGCGACGGCGGCGAGGCCGGGCTGCACCCGTCCAACATTCACGACAACGCCTACGCCATCGGCGCGGTCGACTTCACCGGCGACATGCCGATCATCCTGGGACCGGATGGGCCGTCGCTGGGCGGGTTCGTGTGCCCGTTCGTGATCATCCAGGCCGATCTATGGAAGGCGGGTCAGCTGGCGCCGGGCGACACTGTACGCTTCGAAGTCGTGGGCGATGCTGCTGCTGCGGCGGCGCTGGCTGATCAGGAAGCGTTGCTCAGCGCGGACCCCCTCAGTCGCTCCGCGACAGCTCCCCCAGAGGGGGAGCATCCGGGCGCCATAAATCCTCCCCCGTTGGGGGACGTGGCGGCGAAGCCGACGGAGGGGGACAGCCCCGTGCTGGCCGAACTCCCCGCCGACGGCCACCGCCCCCACGTCACCTATCGC
>NZ_JBFTZS010000099.1:0-12029 GCF_056406675.1 Caulobacter sp. P1_B12_2
GGCGGCGAAGGCGACATCGGCCAGAGGCGCATCGGCGAACGACGCATAGCGCTCGGCCAGGGCCCGCACCGCCGCCTCGCTGCGGCCCGACAGGGTGATGACCTGCAGGCCCGGCTCGGGCGCCGCCACCGCCGCCGGCTCGGCGCGCGAAGGCCCCTCCCCGATGATCACGTGCGCGTTCGTGCCAGTGAAGCCGAAACTGCTGACGGCGGCCAGGCGCGGGGTCTCGCCACGCGGCCAGGCTTGGTCGGACGTCGGGATCACGAACGTTGACGCCAGCGCGATCTGCGGATTGAGCGTCTTCAGGTGCAAATGGCGCGGTATGGTCTCGTGGCGCAGGGCCAGGACAGACTTGATCAGCCCCGCGATCCCCGCCGCGGCTTCCAGGTGGCCGATATTGGTCTTCACCGAGCCGACGGCGCACGGCCGCCCGGCGTCGCGGTTCTCGCCATAGACGGCCTGAATGGATTCCAGCTCGATCGGATCGCCCAGGGGGGTGCCAGTGCCGTGCGCCTCGACCAGCCCCACGTCCGCCGGTTGGGCCGAGGCGTCCGCCAGGGCCGCCTTGAACAGGTCGCGTTGCGCCGCGCCGTTGGGCACGGTCAGGCCTCCGCTGGCCCCGTCCTGGTTGACCGCCGAGCCGCGGATCAYCGCCAGCACGTCGTCGCCGTCGGCCAGCGCGTCCGACAGCCGCTTCAGCACCACCAGACCGCAGCCCTCGCCCCGCCCGTAGCCGTCAGCCGAAGCGTCGAAGGTCTTGCACCGTCCGTCGGGCGCCATCATCCGGGCCTGGCAGGTTGCGATCGTACCGGCCGGCGAGAGGATCAGACTGACGCCGCCGGCCAGGGCTTCGCGACACTCGCCCAGCCGCAGGCTGCGGCAGGCCAGGTGGACCGCGACCAGCGATGAAGAGCAGGCCGTGTCGATCGCCATCGCCGGGCCCTGGAGGCCGAAGGCGAAGGCGATCCGCCCGGCGGCGGCGTTCAGCGCCGCGCCCGTGGCGGTGTAGAGCTCGATCTGGCTGGGCGCGCCGAACAGGGTGTTCTGCGCGTAGTCGTTGGTGCTGATCCCGACGAACACCCCGGTCTTGTCGCCCGCCCGTGGCGGCCTCCCGGCATGCTCGAAGGCCTCCCACGCCACCTCCAGCAGCAGGCGCTGCTGCGGGTCCAGTGTGACGGCTTCGCGCGGTGACAGGCGGAAAAAGCCGGGGTCAAACCCGGCGACGTCTTCCGCCAGGAACCCACCGCGACGCGTGTACATCTTGCCGGGCGTCGAAGGCTCGGGATGGAAGAAGGCCTCAATGTCCCAGCGCTCTGGCGGAACCTCGCCCGTGGCGTCGCGGCCTTCCATCAGGGCCGCCCAGAAGGCGTCGGGACTGTCGATGCCGCCCGGGAAGCGACATCCGAGGCCGATCACGGCGATGGGCTCGCTGCGCCACCGCCGCGCTTCGCTCAGTTGCTGGCGCAGATCGCGGATCTCGGTCAGCGCCCGTTTGACGACGGTCTCGCGGTCCAGCTCCGGTGGTGTTCGGGTCATGGCGCGGCCCCCTCGAGTTCGCCCGCCAGCAGCGCCAGCAGTTCAGCCTCGGACGCGCCGTCGAACGCGTCTTCGGGCTCCGCCTCGTCCGCTTGCGGCGGCTCATTCAAGCCCAGAACATCGGTCAGGAGATGGTCGGTCAGGGCCGCGATGTTCGGGAAGCGGAAGACCACGGTCGCCGGCAAGGTGACGTCCAGATTGGCGCCCAGCCGGTTCTTCATCTCGACGGCCATCAGGGAATCCAGACCCATGTCGAAGAAGCCCGCGGCCGGATCGGCCAGGGTGTCTTCGCCGGTGATCGCGGCCAGCTCCATCTGAAGGAAACGGGTCAGGATCGGTCGGCGCTCGCGGGCCGGCGCGGCGATCAGTTCGACCAGGAAGGCGGAGGGGCCGCGCGCCGCGCGGTCGTCCGCCGCCGCCTTGGCCGGCAGGGTGTCGGCGAGGTCGTCCAGCGCGCGCGGACGCTCGCCCGGTCCGAACTGTTCCAGGAAGGCTGGCCAGTTGACCGGCATCACGGCGACCTGAGGCGACGCGGCGCTCATCAGGTCGCCCAGGCGCTGCAGGGCCTCGGTCGGCCCCAGGGCCGAGACGCCGCGCGGGGCGTGGGTCTTGCCGGTGCGCCGCGCCAGATCGGCCGCCATGCCGATGTCGCGCCAGGGTCCCCAGCCGACGCTGAGCGCGGGCAGGCCCAGCGCCCGGCGATGATGGGCCAGGCCGTCGAGGAAGGCGTTGGCGGCCGAATAGTTCGCCTGGCCCGGCGAGCCGAACAGGGTCGCGGCCGAGGAGAACATCACGAAGAAGTCGAGCGGCAGGTCTCGGGTCAGGTCGTGCAGATTCCAGGCCCCGCGCGCCTTGGGTCGCATCACCTTGACGAACCGCTCGTCTGTCTGGGTGAACAGCACGCCGTCGTCCAGCACGCCGGCCGCGTGCACGATCCCGCGCAACGGCGGCAAGTCGGCGGCGATCTGGTCCAGGGCCGGCGCCAGGCTCGCGCGGTCGCCGACATCGACTGGCAGGACGGTGACGCGGACGCCGGTCGCCTCCAGGGCCGCGATGTCCGCAGCGGCGTTTTCGTCCGGCTGGCTGCGGCCGGCCAGCACCAGGCTGCGCGCGCCGGCCTCGGCCAGCCAGCGAGCGACGGCGCGGCCGAGGCTGCCCAGCCCGCCGGTGATCAGATAGCTGGCGTCCGGCCGCACGGGTGGCGGGGCCGGCTTCGGAACGGGGGCCGGCGCCAAGCGGGCGACCAGCCGTTCGGCGCCGCGGAAGGCGACAAGGTCTTCGCCGTCGTCGCCGAGTATGTGGCGGGCCAGATCCAGGGCCTCTTCTGGATAGGCTTCGGGCGCCAGATCGACCAGACCGCCCCAGGCCTCCGGATGCTCCAGGGACAGCGCCCGGCCGACGCCCCAGAGGGGAGCCTGATGCGGCGCGACAGCGGCGTCGCCGACCGGCTGGCCGCCGCGACTGACGAACCAAAGCTTGGGCGGCGCCGCGATCGGCAACACGCCTTGGATCAGATGAAGGGCGGCCAGCTCCCCGCAAGAGTCCGCCTCGTCTCGCATGCCGTCGAGATCGAGATTCCACAGATAGGCGATCGCTGAGGGCGCGCTGGCGTCGAGAATGCCTGGGAGCTGCTGGTCGAGCGCGTCGAGGGAGGCAATGTGATGGTCGGCAGCGGCCGGGTCCCCAGATCGCCGCACGAGGGTGCAGACCTGGCCCGTCGCTGTCAGGGCTTGAGCCAGGCGCTCGGCGACGCCCGATCGATCGGCGAAGATCAGCACCGACTGTCCCGGCTGCGGTGTCGTCGCGGCGGGCGGCGCGAGGCGCCACTGCATCTCGTGGAAGAGGTCAGCCGGCGGTGCGCCGGTGCTCGGGGTCGGGGTCGGGGCCATCCAGTAGGGTTTGCGCTGGAAGGGATAGGTCGGCAGGCGCAGGGGCTGGTGCGGTTGGTGGCGGTGGACGGCGGCCCAGTCGATGGGGGCGCCGGCGACATAGAGGCCGGCCAGGGTCTCGTGCAGGATGGCCAGGTCGCCGCGCTTGCGGCGCAGCGACGGCAACCAGCGGGGCCCGGCCTCGGCCTCCGGCTTGGCCATGGCGGTCAGGATCGGATGCGGGCCGATCTCGATGACCAMGGCGCAGTCCTGGGCCTTGAGGGTCTGCAGGGCGTCGTGGAAGCGCACGGGCTGGCGCAGATGGGCGGTCCAGTAGTCGGCGTCCGGCGGCCCGTCGGCCAGGGYCCCGTCCAGGTCGCGGATCAGCCGGATCTGGGGCCGCTGATAGTCGATGGTCCGGGCCAGGTCGGCGAACGGCTCCAGGAYYGGGGCCATCARCGGTGAATGGAAGGCGTGGGACACGGTCAGCGGCCGGCTGGCCACGCCCTGGCGTTTGAGGTCGGCGCGCAGGGCGTCCAGAGCCTCGGCCTCGCCGGAGACCACCAGGTCGCCGGGRCCGTTGACGGCGGCGAGAGACAGGCGGTCGCCATAGGCGGAGAGGTCCAGGTCGGCCTCGGCGGCCCAGACCGCGGCCATGGCTCCGCMGGGCGGCAGGGCCTGCATCAGCTGGGCSCGGCGGGCCACCAGCTKCAGRCCCTCCTCCAGGCTGAACACCCCGGCCACGCAGGCGGCGACATATTCCCCRACGCTGTGGCCCAGCACCACCGAGGGCTCCACGCCCCAGGAGCGCCACAGGGCSCACAGGGCGTATTCCAGSGMRAACAGCGCCGGCTGGGTGTGTCCGGTCTGGTCGATCAGGCCGCTGTCGTCCTCGAACAGCGTTGGCAGCAGGGCGCCGTCGAGCAGGGCGTCGCAGCGGTCGATGGCGGCGCGGAACACCGGCTCGCGGTCGTAGAGCTCGCGGCCCATGCCGGCGTATTGCGAGCCCTGACCGGTGAAGACGAAGGCGATCTTCGGGCGTTGGGCCCCGGAGACCTGGCCGCGCAGCACGCCGGGGTCGCTCTGGCCYTGGGCGGCGGCGGCGAGACGCTTGGCCAATTGCTCGCCGGTCTCGGCCAGGATGGCGATGCGGTGTTCGAAGTGSSWGCGTCCRGCGCTGGCGGCGAAGGCGACATCGGCCAGRGGCGCRTCGGCGAACGRCGCATAGCGCTCGGCCAGGGCCCGCACCGCCGCCTCGCTGCGGCCCGACAGGGTGATGACCTGCAGGCCCGGCTCGGGCGCCGCCACCGCCGGCGACTCGGGGCGCGAAGGCCCCTCCCCGATAATCACGTGGGCGTTCGTGCCGCTCATCCCAAAGCTGCTGACGCCGGCGAAACGCCCGCCCGCACCCGACGGCCAGGCGACGGCCTCGATCGGGACGTCGATCGGCAAGGTGCTCCATTCGATCTGCGGATTGGGCGTGTCGAAATGCAGGTGGCGCGGGATGGTCTCGTGGCGCAGGGCCAGGACCGTCTTGATCAGCCCGGCCACCCCGGCGGCGGCCTCCAGGTGGCCGATATTGGTCTTCACCGAACCGACCAGAAGCCTTTGATCCGCGGCGTTCCCCGGGCGGAGGGCGCGGACGGCGGCGCCCAGTTCGATGGGATCGCCCAGCGGGGTGCCGGTGCCGTGGGCTTCGAGATAGGCGATGTCGCCCGGCGCCAAGCCCGCGCGTTCCAGCGCCTCGCCGATCAGGGCCTGCTGGGCGACGCCGTTGGGCACGGTGAGGCCGCCGCTGGCCCCGTCCTGATTGACCGCCGATCCATGGATCACGGCCAGCACGTCGTCACCGTCGGCCAGGGCGTCGGACAGCCGCTTCAGCACCACCAGGCCGCAACCCTCGCCCCGTCCGTAGCCGTCGGCCGAGGCGTCGAAGGTCTTGCATCGCCCGTCCGGCGCCAGGGCGTGCATGCGCGATAGAGCGACATAGGCGTCCGGCGCCAGCATCAGGTTGACGCCGCCGGCCAGCGCGGTCTCGCACTCGCCCATCCGCAGGCTCTGGCAGGCCAGGTGGACCGCCACCAGCGACGAGGAACAGGCGGTGTCGATCGCCAGGCTGGGTCCCTGGAAGCCCAGGGTGTGCGACAGCCGCCCGGCGGCGACGCTGAAGGTGTTGCCGGTGAAGGCGTAGGCGTCGATCGCCTTGTCCCCCTGCCCCAGCAGCCTGGCGTAGTCGTTGGCGTTGACGCCGATGAACACCCCGGTCCGATCGCCCTCGACCGGCGGACGTCCGGCGTGCTCCAGGGCTTCCCAAGCGACCTCAAGCAGCAGGCGCTGCTGCGGATCCATGGCGATGGCTTCACGCGGGGTGACGCCGAAGAACTGGCTGTCGAAGTCCTCGACGACCCCGTCGAGGAAGCTGCCCGACTGGCAATAGCTCTTGCCGATGCGTTCAGGATCGGGGTCGAACCAGTCGGCGGCGGTCCAACGCTGGGGCGGGATCCGGGTCACCGCGTCCTGGCCGTCGCGCAGCAGGCGCCAGAAGGATTCGGGGTCGTTGGCCCCGCCGGGGAAGCGGCAGCCCAGGCCGACGATGGCGATCGGCGCTTGCGGCTCGACTTTCTTGAGACCGGCGGTCGGCGCGGCGTCCGAGGGGGCGATCAGGTCGAGCAGATGACGCGTCAGGCGTTCGATGGTCGGATGATCGAAGGCGACGGTGGAGGGCAGCGTCCGCCCGAGCCCAGTCTCAAGGCGCGAGCGCAGTTCGACCGCCATCAGCGAGTCCATGCCCAGCTCGAACAGTCCCTGCTTCAGATCCGGCTTGGTCGGCAGGCGCAGGACCCGCTTGACCTCGGACTGGATGCGGTCGAGCAGCAGGTCGTATCGGTCGCCCGGGTTGGCCGCGAGCAGTTCGGCCGCGAAGGCGCTGACCTCCTGCGTGGACACGCTTGGCGACGCGACCCATGGGGCCGCCGGCGATTCCGCCAGGCCTGGCGCACGGGACCCGGTCTCCAGGTGCGGAGACGCGGCCACGTCGTCGAGCCAGAACCGCTGACGTTCGAACGGATAGGTCGGCAAGGTCGTGCGCCGGCCGCGACCCGCCTCGAACGCCCGCCAGTCGATCGGCGCGCCGATCCGATAGAGCGCCGCCAGGGCTTCCAACATTTCACGCGCGTCGTCGCCGGTCTTGCGCAGCGACGGCAGCCAGAGGGCGTTCGGCGTTTCGTCCAAGACCCCAGAACGACGGGCCATGCCCAGCAGCACCGGCTGTGGGCCGATTTCAAGGAAGACCGTATGGCCGTCGGCCTTGAGCGTGGCCAGGCCGGCCTCGAAGCGCACGGCCTCGCGCGCGTGCCGACGCCAGTAGGCCGCGTCGGGCGCGTCCTCCAGCCTTTCGCCGGTCAGGTTGGAGATCACCGGGATCGTCGGACGAGCGAAGGCGATGCCCACCGCGTAGGCCGCGAAGCCGTCGAGCATCGGCTCCATCAACGGCGAGTGGAAGGCGTGGGACACCGCCAGGCGCCGGTGACGCACGCCCTCGGCGGCGAGGCGCTCCAGGGCTGCGTCCACCGCGGCCTGGGTTCCGGACAGGACGACATCGTCGGATGCGTTCACCGCCGCCACCGCCAGGTCGGCCGGAAGCGCGCCGAGCACCTCCCTGACCCGCGCCTCGGACGCCTGCACGGCCGCCATGGCCCCGCGTTCGCAGAGCGTCTGCATCATCCGGCCGCGTGTGGCGACCAGGCGAAAGCCGTCCTCCAGCGACAGAACGCCCGCCGCCTGCATGGCCGCGAACTCGCCGACGCTGTGGCCGATCACGGCCGCGGGGATCACGCCCCACGACCGCCAGAGCGCCGTCAGCGCGCATTCGACCGCATAGAGCGCCGGCTGGGTGAAGCCGGTTTCGTCCAGCCGTCCGGCCTCCCCGTCTCCAAAGACCAATTCGCGCAGGTCGGTGTCGAACTCGTCCTGGAAGATCGCGTCGCAGCGGTCGATGACGTCCCGGAAGACCGGCTCGTCGGAGTCGAGCGCCCGAGCCATGCCGGGGAACTGCGAACCCTGGCCGGTGAACAGGAAGACGACGCGCGGCTCCGAGCCGTCGAGCCGATGAAGGGGCGTCTCGCCGCGCGCCAGATCTTCCAGGGCCGTGGTCAGATCGCCAGGGGTCCCCACGACGGCGGCCCGATGCTTGAAGTGGGCGCGTCCGGTGTTGGCCGCGAAAGCCACGTCGGCGGCGGCTGGTCCGCCCTGGCCCAACAGGGCGGCGTAGCGCCCCGCCAGCGTGCGGGCGGCCGACTCCGTTGGCGCCGAAACGGTCAGCAGCGTCACGGGCCGGGGCGTGGTCGCCTCGGACCGTGACGGACCGGCCTCCAGTATGACGTGGGCGTTGGTGCCGCTGAAGCCGAACGAGGAGACCCCTGCCATGGGCGCGGAGGCGGGCCAGGTCGTGTGTCGGCTGGGGATGGTGATCGGCAGGCTGTCCCAGGGCAGATGCGCGTTCGGCTGCTGGAAATGGAGGTGGGCCGGGATCTCGCCGTGCTCCAGGGCCAGGATCGTCTTGATCAGGCCGGCGACACCCGCGGCGGCTTCCAGGTGGCAGATATTGGTCTTGGCCGAGCCGACGATCAGCGGGCCGTCGCGATCGCCATAGGCGCGCGCCAGGGCCGCCAGTTCGATCGGATCGCCCAGCGGTGTGCCCGTACCGTGCGCCTCGACATAGCCGACCTCGTGCGGCGACGCCCCGGCGTCGGCCAGGGCGGCCTTGATCACGCTCTCCTGCGATAGTCCGTTGGGGGCGGTCAGGCCGTTGCTGCGGCCGTCATGATTGACCGCCACGCCGCGCACCACGGCGCGGATGTCGTCGCCGTCGCGCAGCGCGTCGGACAGGCGCTTGAGCACGACGACGCCGCAGCCCTCTCCGCGACCGTATCCGTCGGCGCCGTTGTCGAAGGTCTTGCAGCGGCCGTCCGGCGCCAGGGCGCGGACCTTGCAGAAGTAGACCGTGCTTTCCGGCATCAGCAGCAGGTTGACGCCGCCGACCAGCGCCTGGTCGCAGCGGCCCGAGCGCAGATGCTGAACCGCCAGGTCCAACGCCACGAGCGAGGACGAGCAGGCTGTGTCGACCGTCATGCACGGCCCCTGCAGGCCGAGAACATAGGACAGCCGCCCGGCCGCGACGCTGGGCGTGGTGCCGGTGCCGGTATAGGCGTCGATGGCCTCGACCCCGGCCCGGGCCAGGGTGTGGGCGTAGTCGTTGTTGCAGATGCCGAGGAAAACGCCGGTGCTCGAGCCGCCCAGTCGATCGGGCGGCAGGCCGGCGTCCTCCAGGGCTTCCCAGGCGACCTCGAGGAACAGCCGCTGCTGGGGGTCCATCGTGACGGCTTCGCGCGGCGCGATGCCGAAGAAGGCCGGGTCGAAGGTGTCCACGCGGTCGAGGAACGCGCCGCGCTTGGTGTACATCTTGCCGGGGATGTTCGGGTCGGGGTCGTAGAAGGCCTCGACGTCCCAGCGTCCCGCAGGCGCGTCGTCGACGGCGTCGCGACCTTCGCTCAGCAGCGACCAGAACGCTTCGGGATTGTCGGCCTTGGGGAAGCGGCAGCCCAGGCCGATCACGGCGATCGGCTCGCGCTGGGATCTCTCGGCGATCTCCAACCTCGAGCGCATGTCCTCGAGCGCCCGGAACGCGCCCGCCAACAAGCCTCTCGAATCGTTGGCGATATCGTTCATCTCAGACCGTCTGTCGCGGCACGAAGATGCGGGTGACCGAGAAGCCGCCCGATCCACCGATGAACAGCGCCAGGGCGCCGAACAGGTAGAGAAGCGTCTGCTCGTACCCCGGCAGCGGCTGGTTCGGATTGAGCGGCGGCGGGAAGCCGCCGTTCAACAGGGCCGTGATCAGATTGGCCGCCATCTCGATCACGATCAGCAGGGCGACGAACGAGACGAAGGTCCCGCTGAAGAGCGCAAGGCCTCCGAAGAATTCGAGACCGCCGATCACCCAGGACAGGAACTCGGGGAACGGCACGCCCATGCCCTGCATGATGTGCAGGAAGCTGGCGTGTCCGTCGGCCGTGAAGATCTTGGGATAGCCGTGATAGGCCAGGCCGCCGCCGACGATCACGCGGACAGGAATGGGAGCCAGTTCGTACCAGCGCTTGGTCATGGTCGGCCCTCCCCTAGGATGCCGCGGCGGACTTTGCCGCCCACGACCAGATGCCGTTGTCGAGCGCGTACTTGCCGCCGCCGGCGATCACCAGGGCGGTCAGAAACAGGATGTAGAAGAGGTTGGTCTCGTAGTCGGGCAGAGGCATCTGGCCCGGCAGCGGGGGTGGAAAGCCCTTGCCGATCAGAAAGATCGTCAGCACCCGCGTGGAAAGCTCCAGCGCCACCAGGAGCGAGGCGAAGACGGTGAAGGCGCCCAGCAGCACGCAAAGCCCGCCGACGAACTCCAGCGTGCCCACCGACGCCGCCGAGAGCTCCGGCCATGGAAGGCCCACCGCGGACAACTGATGAACGAAGTTGGCGTAGCCGGACGGCGTGAAGATGATGGGCGCGGAATGGTAGATCAGGCCGCCGCCGGCGGCGATGCGTATGGCCAACTGCGGCGTCTGGGTCATATCTCTGAGCATCAGGTCCTCCCCCCTGGCGGTGCGGCCAGGCCTTCGCCGATCGCGTCGACCTTGCGCGCGAGCAAGGTGAAGAGTTCGGCCTCTGACAGGCTGTCGATCTGCGCCTCGGTCATGGACTCCCGCCAGACGGTGCGCGGCGCCGCGCGCGGCGCGGGGCGAACGTTCAGCTCGGGCGTCGCCAAGTGCGTCGCCAGGGCGTCGATGCTGGGATAGTCCCACAGCAGGGTCGGCGGCAGGCTGCGGCCGAGCCAGGTCTCCAGGTCGCCCGCCAGCCCCACGGCTTTCAGAGAATCCAGCCCGAAGGCGCTGAACGGCGCGCCGATGTCGATCTCCGCGCGCGGGATATCGAGCGTCGAGGACAGCTGTTCGGCGATCCAGGTCCTGATTTCGGCCGCCGAGGCTTGCCGGCGGACCGCCGAGGCCGCGCGGGGCGGCGACTGCGCCGGCGCCGGGGCGGCGCGCTGTGAGGTCCAGGTGATGCGCAGCTCACCCGTCTCATAGGCGCGCCGGCAGCCCTGGCGTTCCAGCTTGCCGCTCGAGGTCTTGGGCACGCCCAGCGGTGGAACCAGGACGATGGTGTCGACCTGGATGTCGAACTCCTCGGCGACCGCCTTGCGGATCGCGGCGGCGATCTCCTCGACCGGTGGATCTCGCTGGGCGCGGACCAGCTCGTGGACCAGCACCAGGCGCTCTGCCCCGTCGCGCTCGACCGAGAAGGCGGCGTTGCCGCCCTCGCGCAGCGCCGGGTGGCTGGCCGAGGCCACGGCTTCCAGGTCCTGCGGGTAGTAGTTTCGGCCGTGGAGGATGATCAGCTCCTTCAGGCGACCGGTCACGAACAGCTCGCCGTCGCGCAGGAAGCCGAGGTCGCCGGTGCGCATGAACGGGCCCTCCCCGCCGGCGAGACGCGCCTGGAAGGTCTGTTCGGTGTCGGTCGGGCGGTTCCAGTAGCCTTGCGCGACGCTCGGATCGCGAACCCAGATCTCGCCGACCTCTTCGGGCGCGCAGAGGTGGCGGGTCGCCGGATGGACGATCACGACCCGCTCGACCTGGWCCGAGCCCGCGCCGACGAGCCGCCTGAAGCCACCGGCCGCCGCGGGGGCGACCTGATTGCGGGCCAAGGCGGCGGCGTCGAAGTTGGAGACCACGAAGCGATCGCCGCGCTTGCGCGTGGTGACCATCAGGGTCGCCTCGGCCAGGCCGAAACAGGGGTGAAAGGCGTCGCGCCGGAAGCCGGCGGGCGCGAAATAGTCGGCGAACATTTCGAGCGTCTCGGCGCGGATCGGCTCGGAACCGCAGGGCGCGACCGCCCAGTGGCTGAGATCGAGCGTGCCGCGCTGCTCGGGCGTCACCGAGCGCACGCACAGTTCGTAGGCGAAGTTCGGGGCCCCGCTGACCGTGGCCTTCTCGCGCGACATCATGTCGAGCCAGCGGAACGGCTGCTGCAGGAACGACACCGGGGCCATCATCGACAGGGGCAGGCCCACATAGGCCGCCTGCAGGATCGCGCCGATCAGGCCCATGTCGTGGTAGGGCGGCAGCCAGGATACGCCGCGGCTCTCGGCCGTGGTGCCGAAGGCCTTTTGCATCAGGTCGGAATTGCGGATCAGATTGCCGTGGCTGACCATCACGCCCTTCGGGGAGGCGGTCGAGCCCGAGGTGTACTGCAGGAAGGCCAGGTCGTCGGGCTTGGCGTCTACGACCTCGAAGCCCGGGGCCTCGACCGGGGCGTCATCGACCAGCAGCCAGTCCAGAGCGGCCAGTCGCGGCAACTCCAGAGAACCTCCGTGTACGGAGCTGAAGACGTCCTGGGTCGTCAGGGCGGCGCGCGCTCCGGACTCCACGGCGACCGCGTTGATCCGGTCGAGCGTCCGGTTGCGGCGGGGCGGATAGACCGGCACGGCGATGGCGCCGGCGTAGAGGCATCCGTAGAAGGCGCCGATATAGTCCAGTCCGGGCGGGCAGAGCAGCAGCACCCTCTCGCCCTTCAGCCCTTGTG
>NZ_JBFTZS010000100.1:0-12014 GCF_056406675.1 Caulobacter sp. P1_B12_2
GTGTTAGAAGGTTGCGAGAAATGGAAGTTTYCCTATGCTCGCAACCTTTATTAGTGGGAGGTTATTCCGTTAAAACCACATAAGGAGGAAACAAAAATGGCTAAAAAAGGTAAAAAGTACGTTGAAGCTGCTAAGCTTGTAGATCGTACACAAACTTATTCAGTACAAGAAGCGATTGAATTAGTAAAGAAAACAAACACAACTAAATTTGATGCAACTGTAGAAGTAGCATTCCGTTTAGGAGTTGACCCTAAGAAAGCTGACCAACAAATTCGTGGTGCAGTAGTACTACCAAACGGTACAGGTAAAACTCAACGTGTATTAGTATTCGCTAAAGGCGAAAAAGCTAAAGAAGCTGAAGCTGCAGGCGCTGACTACGTTGGCGCGACTTCCCCGAGGACCACGACGAGACCGAGACCCGCATCCTGCGCCGCGAGGACGGCAGCTGGCTGGTCGACGCCCGGCTGGACATCCAGGAGCTGAACGACGCCTTGGGCGAGAACTTCGAGGCCGAGGGCGGCTACCACACCGTGGCCGGCCTGATCCTCGACCGCCTGGGCCGCATCCCCCGCGAGGGCGAGATCGTGGCGCTGGGCGGCTTCGACGTCGAGGTGGTCGACATGGACGGCTCGCGGATCGACAAGGTGATCCTGAAGCCGTGCCTGAACCGCAAGGGCGAGGCGGAGTAGGCGGCGTGAGACTGCTGAATGAAGGCGCCGCGTGGCGATGAGGAACCTGACGAGAAGGATCGGCGGTTGGGCGGCGTTTATCTTGCTGAGCACCGGCGTTGGCATGTTCATATGGCCCTTCGGCAACCGGCATCAGAGCGCGCAGGAATGGGTGCAGGAAACCGGGGTCAATCTTTCGATTTGGCTTCAGCTTGCGGCGGTCTTCTTCATGGGCGGGCTATGTCTCTTGGCGATCACCAAACTGTCTGATCGCAAATAGGACGTCGAGTATGGACGGATCGGCCGATGCGGCGCTGGTCGAGGCGTGGGTGAACGGCTGGGCGCTGTCGCGGAGCGTCGCCGCGCCGATCCCGGTGGCGGGCGGTCACCAGATCGTGGTTGGCGAGCCCGGGCACGCCGAGCGCTGGGTCTTCCCGGCCCTGGACGCGGCCGCGCTGTCGGAGAGGGCGGCGAAGATCGCCACGCCCGGGGTTTTCCTGAAGGCCTTCTGCGAGCCCGAAGCGCTGCTGGCCGCCGTCGATGCGCGGTGGAGCCTCCAGCCGCCCGGCGACCTGATGGCCATTGATCTCGTCGTCGTCCCGCCGCCCGTCGCGCCGGCCGCCGGCTACGGCCTGGACCTCCGCGCCGAGGGGGCGGTACTGGTCGTCGACATCCATGACGCGGACGGCGGACTGGCCGCTTCGGGCCGCGCCGCCCTGACCGGGCGCTCCGCCGTGTTCGACAAGATCGTCACCGACCCGGCGCACCAGCGGCGAGGCCTTGGGCGGATCGTGATGGGCGTCCTGGGAGAACGAGCTCGGGCGCTGGACGCGGACCAGGGCGTGCTGGTCGCCACGCCGGAGGGGCGGGCGCTGTACGAAGTCCTGGGTTGGCGCTTCGAGGGCCGGATGGAAACGGTGGTGATCCCGGACGAGGGGATCTGTTGAAGATGATGGTCAGCATGCACGGCTTGCGGATCGACAAGCTGTTCCTGCACTGCCTTCGCAAGGCGAGTTATCTAAGCCTACTGACTTTCGATCTTCAGAGGGGGCAAGCGCACCCCACTAGCCATCGAGGCGATTCTCCTGAAAAGTGTTGTTCTGGCTGACTACACTCTCGGGGTGGGGCTATGGACGCGGGTTCTCGTGAAAGACTGAAGGGCGTTTGGAATCAGAAGATTGCCCCAGTTCTCTATCGTCGAGGCACTGGCTTTCCGCTGCTGGCCCGACTCCCACTTCATTTCACAAACCGTTCTTGGCTGCAGATTTCGGGTCGAAGAAATCCACATTGGATTGACGCCAAAAGCCACTGGGAGCTGCCACAAGCTTGGTTCAACGATCTTGTTAAGCGTTGCCTGAAAAAATACGGTCAAGTTTATATAATACAGCCATTTCATGCGCAGGAAAAATGCGCGCCGGCTTGTTGGAATGCTGCCGGTGAAACTTGCGAATGCTCGTGCATGGGAGCAAATCACAGCTCGGGTCAACCAGGCGGAGCCTGGAAGGTTGTATCTGATGCATTTGCCACGAGTTGGGGCGAGCGCGAGCTAGCTTGTAGGCTTCTTACATTGCCGCGCTAGAGCGACCCCTAAGTCCGCCACCGCAGCGTCGTCTCTTCCACCGGATTGCTGAACGGCCGGCGCTCGTGGCGGCTGGCGTTCCATTCGCGCTTGAGCTGGTGGTACCAGCGGCCCTGCTGGTCGGCGTCGCCCATCCACATCAGGGCGGGGTTGTCCTGCAAGCCGCGGGTCTGGGCCTCGACGATCTTGCCGTCCTGGCGCAGGAAGGCCCGGGCGGCCAGGCGGATCACCGGATAGAGCGCGGTGAAGGCCGGATGGTCGGACCAGATGATCTGGTTCATCCGGGTCTGGCCGGCGTTGATCGGGGTCATGGCCGACAGGGCCAACACCTGCCTGTCGCCGACCTTCACATGCTCCCAGCGCAGGCCGGGCAGGCGGAAGGTGATCTCGGTCAGGGGCTCGCCGCCGAGGATGGCGTAGGCCTTGGAGTTCTTGGACGGCTCGTGTCGCGTCATGGTGAAGCCGGCCTCGGACGGGGCGAAGGCCTTGCACTTCTCGTGCTGGCTGGCGGTGGTGCGCCACCACCACTGCTGGTGCACGAACGGCCCGTGGGCCGGATCGATCAGGCCCAGCACCGCGTGGTCGATATGGATGTCGTAGTCCAGGTGGTCGACCAGCTTGGGCTTGCCGCCGACCACGCCGGGGATCACCGGGGGCGGGAAGGGCGGCTCGCCGTCGAAGCGCGGGTCGGCGGACATCCAGATCCACACCAGGCCCTGGGCCTCGACCAGAGGATATTTCCGTACACGGACCTTTGAGACGTCCAGCGGGCTGTCGGCGGTCAGGGAGGGGATCTTGGCGCAAGCCCCGTCGGTGCGGAACCGCCAGCCGTGATAGGGGCACTCCACCGTCTCGCCGCCGCCCGGCTCGGCGCGGACCTTGCCCGCCGACAGCTTGGCGGCCCGGTGCGGGCAGACGTCGCGCAGGGCGTAGACGGCCCCGGCCTTGGTGCGGCCGACCAGAACCGGCTCGCCCAGATATTCGCGGCTTTCCATCTTGCCCGGCTTCAGCTCGGGCGACAGGGCCGCCACGTACCAGGCGTCCAGGACGAAGCCTTCGCCGAATTTAACGGCCTTCGAAGCCAGCCGAGAGGCCAGCATTTGCGCGTCGTCAGCCATGTACAAAGTCGTCCGACCGTACAGCCTGCTCACGCAAAATCCGTCCACGCCCTTGGGCGGTCCCCGGATCAGGATTTCACGACAGGCTGTTCCCCGGGGCGCAATAGGCCCTATTGCGAGGCTTGCGTCCAGCAGACGTCAGGTTGCGCCGCGTGAAGAGTTTGTGGCGCCCAGGGAAGCCCCCTCCCGCTGGGAGAGGGTTTCGTGGCCCCGCCTACTTCGCCGCCGCCGTCTCCACCAGCCGCTGGTAGAACCGCACCATGCGTTCGACATTGGCCACCGAGATGTGCTCGTCGGTGCCGTGGATCATCTTGGTCGCGTCGACCGACAGCCGCAGCGGCTGGAACTTGTAGATGTCGTCGGCGATCGGGCTCATGTAGCGGCTGTCGCTGGCGGCGGTCATCAGGGCGGGAGCGACGGGCGCCTTGCTCTCGTCGCCGGCCAGGGCGGCCAGGGTCTTCCAGCCCTCGGACGATGTCGACGAGACCTTGCTGGGCTCGTCCGGCGCCTTCACCCAGGCCAGCTTGACCGGCAGGTCGCCGACCGCGCTCTTGGCCTTGGCCATCACGTCGGCCGAGGTGTCGCCGGGCGCGATGCGGTAGTTGATCCAAGCCGTGGCGTCCTGCGGCAGGACGTTCTCCTTGGGCGAGCCCTTCAGCATGGTCGGGGCGATGGTGGTGTGCAGCATGGCCGCCCCTGCCGGGGTCTTGGCCGTCTGGTTGACCAGCAGCGGCGAGAACAGCCAGGTGTTGGCCGCCGCCATCTTGATCGTCGTCGAGCTGTGCGGGGCCAGGCTCTTCAGCATGTCGGCGCCCGGGCCGGAGAACCTCATCGGGAAGGCGTTGTCGTTGATGGCCAGCACGGCCTTGGCCAGGGTCGCCACGCCCGTCTGGGGCGGCGGGGCCGACGAGTGACCGCCCACGGCGGGCGCCGTCACCATCAGGGTCGCGTAGCCCTTTTCCGCCGTGGCGATCAGGGCCACCGGCGCCTTGGTCACCGGATGGTCCTCGACCACCACCATGCCCTCGTCGAGCACGAACTGAGCCTTGACCCCGCGCTCCTTCAGCAGGGCCGCCGCCGCCCGCGCGCCGCCGCCGCGCACTTCCTCGTCGTGGCCGCTGACCAGGATCACCGTGCGCTTGGGCGTGAAGCCGGCCTTGGCCAGGCCGTCCAGCGCTTCGAACAGAGTGACCAGGCTGCCCTTGTCGTCGATCGAGCCCCGGCCCCAGACCGCCCCGTCGGCGATCACGCCGTCGAACGGCGGATGGGTCCACGAGCCCTCGCTGCCGGGCGTCACCGGCACCACGTCTTGGTGGGCCATCAGCACGATCGGAGGCAGGGCCGGGTCGGTCCCCTTCCAGGTGTAGACCAGGGCGTGACCGTCCACGACCTCGCGGGCCATCACCCGGTGGGCGTCGGGATAGGTCGCCTGCAGCCAGGCGTGCAGCTTGTCCCACTCGGCCGGCTGGTCGTCGGCGGGATCCTGGTGGCTGACGGTCTGGAAACGTACGGCCTCGCCCAGATGCTGGGCGGCCAGATTGGCGTCGAACGACCGGGCCGAGGCCAGGTGGACGCTGGAGGTGTCGACCGCCGCCGGGGCCTTGAACGTCGCCGTCCGCACCGCGACCACCGCCCCGACCGCCAGCACCAGGCCCACGGCGCTCAACGCCGTCTTGCTCTTCCAGCCCATGGTCCACTCCCCGAACGCTTGTTTGGGCGAGACTGTGCGATGCGCTCGCGGCCCTGCCAATCCCAAAAGGGACTGCGCCGGCCTACTCCCCCTGGATGGACCGGATCACCCTGGCCGGGTTACCGCCGACCAGCGTGTTGGCGGGCACGTCCTTGGTGACGACCGAACCCGCCGCGACGACGGAATTCTCGCCCACGGTGACGCCGCCGATGATCGTGGCGCCCGCCGCGATCCAGGCGTTGCGCTCGATCACGATGGGCCGGGCCAGGACGTAGGCGGTCCGCTCGGACGGCGCGACGGGGTGGCCCTCGGTGATCAGGCTGACATTGGGGCCGATCAGCACGTCGTCGCCGATCGTGATCGGCGCCAGGTCGTAGAACGTGGCGTTCTGGTTGATGAACACGTTGCGGCCGACGGCGATGTTCTTGCCGCACGTCGTGTAGAACGGCGGCAGCAGGCGGAACTGGTCGTCGAGCGCTCGGCCGGTCAGTTCGCTAAACAGCCGCCGGATCTCGTCGGCGTCGTCCATGGTCAGGCGGTTGAGGACGGGGGTGAGGCGCATCGCCCGCTGGACGTCGGCGACCATGGTCCGGGACTCGGCCGTTCGCCGGGCGATCCTGACCTCTCCGTCGTGCTTGGGCATGGTTGTCCTTCCATTGCCTTGCGACCCCGCCTCCCGCATAGCCTGAAGCCGGCGATTCGACCTGGAGTTTGCGAGAGCGGCATGAGCGTCCTGGTGCTCGGAGGGACGGGTTTCATCGGCGGCCCGGTGGTCGCGCGGCTGCTGGCCGACGGCGTCGAGACGGCGGTGGGCCATCATGGCGCGCGCCCCGTTCCGGCCGGGGCGGCCTCGGTGGTGCTGGACCGCGGCGACCCCGCGGCGGTTCTGGCCGCCGTCCGCGACCTGGGCGCCGACACTGTGATCGACCTGATCGCCTACACGGCGGCCGACACCCTGCCGTTGCTGGACGCCCTGTCCGGCCAGGTCGCGCGCTATGTGATGGTCAGCTCGGTCGATGTCTATCGCAACTACGAGGGCCTGCACCGCAAGGGCCGGCCGACGCCGATCTGGGATCGGCTGACCGAGGACGCGCCGCTGCGCGCCAGCCGCTTCCCTTACCGCCTGGCCAAGCCGCGGCCCGCGAGTGATCCCCAGGCCTGGATGGACGGCTACGACAAGATCCCTCTTGAAGAGGCGGCTCGTGCGGCCACGGGGTTTGAGGCGACGATCCTGCGCCTGCCGATGGTGTTCGGACCCGGCGACGGGCAGCGGCGGTTCTCGTGGGCGATCCGGCCGATGGCCCAGGGCCGGCCGCGTTTCGTGATCCCCCATCCGTGGGCCAGCTGGCGGGCGACGTTCGGCTATGTCGACGATGTGGCGGCGGGGATCGCCCTGGCGTCCACGCATCCCCGGGCCGGCGGCGAGACCTATAACCTCGGCCGGTCCAACACCCCCACCAACCTGGCCTGGGCCGCCACCTTCGCCGAGCACCTGAACTGGCCCGGCGACGTCCAGCTGGCCCATCCCGACCTGGCGCGCGGCGCCCTGGCCAAGGCGGTGTCGGGGCTGGACCTCGACTATCCGCTGTTCGTCGACAACGCCAAGATCCGCCGGCGGCTGGGGTTCGTGGAGGTCACCGACTTCGACGAGGCGCTGGCCCGGACTGTGGCGGACGAGATGGGCAGATAGAAACCCTCTCCCATGGGGAGAGGGAGGGGCCCATTGCGCAGCAATGGGAGGGTGAGGGGGTTCTGCGTCAGACGGCGTGCCGGCAGAGCGTTCGAGTGAAACCGGTGACGGTGTAACCCCTCACCCTCCCACGCCCTTCGGTCGCGGGCCCCTCCCTCTCCCTCTGGGAGAGGGTGATCTTTACGCGTACCTTCTTTCCCAAGAGGGGTGCTCATGACTTCATCCAGGACCTGGCCCATATGGCTCGTCTGCCTGTTGGCGGCGATGATCGAGGGGTTCGACATCCAGTCGATGGGGGTGGCGGCGCCGCGCATGCTGCCGGCCCTGCACCTGACGCCGGGCCAGGCCGGGTGGGCGTTCAGCGCCAGCCTGATCGGGCTGATGGTCGGGGCCAGTTTCGGCGGGGTGATCGCCGACCGGGTCGGCCGGCGGCCGGTCCTGACCGCCTCGGTGGCGGCGTTCGGGATGTTCTCGCTGGTCACGGCGTTGGCGAGCGGCTTCGCGCCGCTGCTGGCCGTGCGGTTCCTGACCGGCCTGGGCCTGGGCGGCGCCATGCCGATGCTGATCGCCCTGGCCTCCGAGCAGGCCAGCCCGGCCCGCAAGGCGACCATGGTGGCCCTGATCGCCGGCGGCATGCCGCTGGGCGGGGCGGTCGCCGGCCTGGTAGCCCGCACGCCGATGGCCCTGGAGGACTGGCGGACCATCTTCCTGGTCGGCGGCCTGGCCCCGCTGGTCATCGCGCCGCTGCTGTATTGGGTGCTGCCGGTCGGGCGACCCGACCGCACGGCCCATGCGGCCGGCGACGCCCGCCGCGCCCTGTTTGGAGCCGGGCGCTGGCCGGCTACGGCCTGCCTCTGGGTCAGCTACGCCCTGGTCGCCCTGACCCTGCACCTGCTGCTCAACTGGCTGCCGACCCTGCTGGTGGCGCGCGGCCTGCCGCCGGCCTCGGCCTTTCTGATCTCGGCCCTGTTCAATCTGGGCGGGACGACGGGCGGACTGGCGTTCGGCCTGATCGTCGACCGGTTGGGCGCGCGCTGGCCGCTGCTGGCCGGGTTCTCGGGGTTGGCCGTGGCCCTGGTGCTGCTGGCCGGGGCGAGCGGCGGAGGCGCGATCGCGGGGCTGGCCTTCGCCGCCGGCTTCCTGCTGATGGGCGGGCAGTTCACGCTGTACGGCCTGACCCCGCCCTACTACCCAGCCGCCGTGCGGGCCACCGGCGTGGGCGCGGCGGTCGCCGCCGGCCGCGTGGGCTCGATCCTCGGTCCCCTGGTCGCCGCCCAGCTGATCGGCGGCGGCGCCAGCGGCGCGGCGGTGGTCGGGGCGCTGGTCCCGGTGGTGGTCGTGGCGGGCGCGGTGGCGGGGCTGCTGACGGTGTTCCCGAAGCCGACCTGAAGCGTTTCCTCCCCCCGCAAGGAGGGAAGGGCGCTTTGGTCACCCGCCCTCGCTGATCTCCACCACCTCTTCGAACGTCCTAAGCCCCGGCCGCTGGGCGCAGACCAGCACCGCCATGTTCCCGGGCAGATGCTGGTTGGCCAGCATCTTCTCGTGGGCGGCGGGGATGTCGTTCCAGGGGAAGACTTCCGACAGGCAGGGGTCCACCCGGCGGTCGATGACCAGCTGGTTGGCGGCCGAAGCCYGCATCAGGTTGGCGAAGTGGCTGCCCTGGACGCGCTTCTGGCGCATCCACAGGAAGCGGGCGTCCATGGTCAGGTTGAAGCCGCTGGTGCCCGCGCAGATGGCGACCATGCCGCCGCGCTTCACGACGAACACCGAGACCGGGAAGGTCGACTCGCCCGGGTGCTCGAACACCAGGTCGACGTCCTTGTTGCCGGTGACCTGCCAGATGGCTTTGCCGAACTTGCGGCTCTCCTTCATGTAGTCGTTGAACTCGGGGCCGTTGACCTTGGGCAGCTGGCCCCAGCAGTCGAACTCCTTGCGGTTCAGCACCGCCTTGGCGCCCATGCTTTTGACGAAGTCGATCTTGTCGTCGTCGCTGACCACGCCGATGGCGTGGGCCCCGGCCACGGCGGCCAGTTGCACGGCGAAGACGCCCAGGCCGCCCGAGGCGCCCCAGACCAGCACGTTCTGGCCGGGTTTCAGCTCATGCGGCTTGTGGCCGAACAGCATGCGGTAGGCGGTGGCCAGGGTCAGGGTGTAGCAGGCGGCCTCTTCCCAGGTCAGGTGCTTGGGGCGCGGCATCAGCTGGCGCGACTGCACGCGGCAGAACTGGGCGAAGCTGCCGTCCGGCGTCTCATAGCCCCAGATGCGCTGGCTGGAGGAGAACATCGGGTCGCCGCCGTTGCACTCCTCGTCGTCGCCGTCATCCTGGTTGCAGTGGATGACCACCTCGTCGCCCAGCTTCCAGCGTTTGACCTTGGCGCCCACCTTCCAGACGATGCCCGAGGCGTCGGAGCCGGCCACGTGGAAGGGCTGCTTGTGACCGTCCAGCGGGCTGATCGGCTCGCCGAGCGCGGCCCAGACGCCGTTGTAATTGACGCCGGCGGCCATCACGAGCACCAGCACCTCGTCCTCGCCGATCTCCCAGGTCGGCACGACCTCGACCTGCATGGCGTCGGTCGGCTTGCCGTGGCGCTCCTTGCGGATGGCCCAGGCGTACATGGTTTTCGGGACGTGGAAGGCCGGCGGGATCTCGCCGATCTCGTACAGGTCCTTCAGCTCGGTCGCGGCCTTGTCTAGCGTGGCGGTGCTCATCTCACTCCCCGGTCTTTTCGGCGCTGCAACACAAACGCTCGAATGGCTTCCTGCGCTCCGTGGACCGTTCCGCGCGGTCGAAACCTAGCGTCGATCCATCGTTTTAGGCTTCGCGGCGAAAAATCCGCCTCGAAGGCCGCCTAAGCTGTGACAAGTGTTTAACTCTGGCAAGAGGAAAGTTGTTGCAACGCAGCATGGTTGCGCATGAAACAACCTGGGCTCTTGACCCCGCTCTTCCCGGCGAAGGCGAACGGCTCAGCTTTCCATTCCCGTCGTCATCCGCCACGGTCCCCCGATGAGCGCCATGATCCATGTCAGCCGGCCCACCGGCTCGATCCTGCTGCTGGAGCTGGACGCCCCGCCGGCCAACGCCCTGGGCCTGGCGATGCGGGCCCAGCTGGCGAAGATCCTCGACGAGATCGCGGGCGACGACGAGACCCGCGCCGTGGTGCTGACCGGGCGGGGCGGGGTGTTCTGCGCCGGCGACGACCTGCGCGAAGCGTCCGCCCGCCAGGCCGCCGGCAAGGACGGCGACGCCTTGGCGGCGGTCGAGAACTTCAACCTGTTGATGGACTGGATCGAGGCTCTGCGGGTGCCCCTGATCGCGGCGATCGACGGCTGGTGCTTCGGCGGCGGGCTGGAGCTGGCCCTGGCCTGCGACATTCGCCTGGCCAGYGACCGGGCGGTGTTCGCCGCCTCGGGCGTCAATATCGGGCTGATGGCCTCGGTGGTGCGCCTGCCCCGGCTGATCGGCGTGGCGCGGGCCAAGGCCCACCTGCTGACCGGCGCCCAGTTCGGGCCGGAGCGGGCCCTGGCCGACGGGATCGTCACGGCGGTCCACACGCCCGAACGTCTGTTGCCCGAGGCCTTCCACCTGGCCGAATGGATCGCTTCGCGCGCGCCCCTGGCCGTGGAGGCCACCAAGCGGGTGGTCGACGGCCGCTCCTATGTCGAGGAGGAGCTGCCGGCCCTGGTGGCCAGCGCCGACCACCGCGAGGCGGTGGCGGCGTTCATGGCCAAGCGGACGACGCTGTTTCGGCGGGCGTGAGCGCCAAACCGCTACTCCCACGCCCGTCATCCTCGGACTTGTTCCGAGGACCCTAGGTCCGCCGCGCTGTCGCTAAACGTTGGGCGCGACCTCACCGTGTCTCGGATCGACCTTCTTCGCGGTTGATGCGGGGGTCCTCGGAACAAGTCCGAGGATGACGGACATTGAGGAAAACGTATTTCCGCCGGTCGATCCCGGACGTGATACGGTCGATCCAAGGCGCTAGGACGCGCCGTCGGCGAGTCCAGGTCCGCTCCGCGGAACGTCTCGACGCACCCCGGAAAGGGGTTGCCCCATGAAGACCTACGCTGGAACCCGACCCTCGGGCCCCAAGGGCCTGAACGATCCGCGCTCGACCGGCGGTCAGCCGTCGCGGCCTCGGCCGATCGATCCCGACGCCCTGCGCGGCACCAAGGCCTGATCGCGATGAACGAGACCAAGGGCGCCAAGCTGGCCGATCGGCTGAAGACGGCCGCCGAGGCCAAGCAGGCGCTGCTCGCCAAGTTCAAGCCCAAGGCGGCGGTGGCCGATCCGCTGTTCGCCGAGCGCGGCGTCGAGGAAGCCGCCGAGCTGAAGGCCGTGCGGGCCGAACGCCAGGCGGTCCGGACGGTCAAGCGGAGCGTCGCCGCGACCGCCGCCGCCGACGCCCTGGCCGCGGTCGGTCCGAAGACCGCGCGCAAGCGGCTCCCGACCGAGGCCGAGGCCAAGGACAAGCGCGACGCCAAGTACGCCGCCCGCAAGTCGCGCCGCTGATGGCCCGTTCCTGATGGCCCAGTTCTGATGGCAAGCCGCGCGCCGATCCCCGTCTCGCCGTTCGGGTCGCAGGACTACGAACTGCTGTGCGACAACCTGGTCACCCTTCGCGAGGCCCACATCCGCTCGCGCCACGCCCAGCCGATGCGGGTGGGCGATGTCTGCACGCTCAGCCAGGACGGCCAGGTCTATGAGCTGGTGGTCACCGACTTCACCGATCGCGGCGACGAGGGCTGGAGCGTCCGCTGCCGCATCATCGACCTGCACCGTCAATGAGCCTCTCGGCCGGACGGCGGCGGCGCGCCCGAAGCGATGGTCCCCGGCGGATCGGGTCCGAACGCCGGATCGGCGGGCTGATCCGCTGGCAGGCCGCCCCGCGCCGGGCCGGCGGCGCGCGACCGGGCCTATGGGCCGCGGCGGGCGCCGCGCTGCTGATGCTGACCCTGGCCCTCATCGCCGCCCGCACCGCCGGCTGGCTGCACTGGGGAAACCTGCTGATGCTGGTCCCGGCCGGGGTGCTGGTGATGGCCTTCGGCGCGGGCCTGCTGGCCTTGGTCCGCCGCGCCGTCGCGTGGCTGGCGGGGTAGGGGCTGAGCGTTGGCGTTAGAACGCATGCCCCTTCTCCGAGCCATCTTTTAAATCCGTCATTCCCGCCCTTGTGGCGGGAACCCCTTGTTCAGCYGACGGTGAAGCGCCTTGGCGCGCTGGCGCGCCACCCCTCCGCCCWTGCGGCGGASAGAGGGGTTCCCGCCACAAGGG
>NZ_JBFTZS010000101.1:0-11739 GCF_056406675.1 Caulobacter sp. P1_B12_2
GGGATTAGGAGAGCCCGATGAGCGTCAAAGACCGCGTTCGCGTCCACGAGACCCGGCTGCTCTCCGACAACTGGTACGTCCTGAAGACGACCACCTTCGACTGGAAGCGCCGCGACGGCAGCTGGCAGACCCAGCACCGCGAGCACTACGACCGGGGCAACGGGGCGGTGCTGCTGCCCTACAACCTGGCCGCCCGCACGGTGCTGCTGGTCAAGCAGTTCCGCTATCCGGCCTTCGTCAATGGTTACGACGACCTGCTGATCGAGGCCGCCGCCGGCCTGCTGGACGACGCCGAGCCGGAGGTGCGCATCCGCGCCGAGGTCGAGGAGGAGCTGGGCTATCGCCTCGACGCGGTGCGTCCGGTGTTCCAGGCCTTCATGAGCCCGGGCTCGGTGACCGAGATCCTGCACTTCTTCGTGGCCGAGTACGACGCCGCGATGCGGAYCGGCGACGGCGGCGGCCATCCGGACGAGGGCGAGGACATCGAGGTGCTGGAACTGGGCGTCGACGAGGCCCTGGCCATGGTCGCCGACGGCCGCATCCGCGACGCCAAGACCATCATGCTGCTGCAGTGGGCGGCCCTGAACGTGTTTCGGGATTGAGCCGGGGACATGCCCTCGCGGCGTGTCCCCAAGACCAGGCGCGGCCTTGCTGAGGGGACACGCCGCAAGGGCGTGTCCCCGGCTCAGGCTTGTTCCCGTTCCGCACCTTCCGCCGGCGCCCGCACGCCGGCCCAGCGGTCGACGGCTTCAATCAGCTCCAGCGGCGAGATCGGCTTGCCGATATGGCCGTTCATGCCGGCCTTTGCGCTGGCCTCCACATGTTCGGGCAGGACGTCGGCGCTCAGCGCGATGATCGGGGTGTCGCGGTTGGCGCTGTCCTGGGCCCGGACGGCGCGGGCGGCGGCGAAGCCGTCGACCTCGGGCATCTGCAGATCCATCAGGATCAGGTCGAACCGCTCGCAGGCGGTCAGGCGCAGGGCCTCGGACGCGCCGGCGGCTTCGGAGACCTCGTGACCGACGGCCTGCAGCATGGCGCGCACCAGTTCGCGATTCACCGCCACGTCATCGACGACCAGGACCTGAGCGCGGACGAACGGCCCGGCGCGCTCGACGCTCGCGCCCGCCGGAACCGGCGCGGCTTCCTCGGCGCGGACGTCGAAGGCGAAGATCGAGCCGCCGTCCGGCGCGGGTTCCATGGCGATCGAGCCGCCCATCAACTCGACCAGGCCCTTGCAGATCGACAGGCCCAGGCCCGTGCCGCCGTAGCGGCGGCTGATCGATCCGTCGACCTGGAAGAAGCGCTGGAAGAGGCCGTCGCGCTTGTCCTCGGGCACCCCGCAGCCGGTGTCGCGCACCGAGACGCGCAGCACGCCGTCGGYATGGCGCACGTCCAGGCGGATCTCGCCGGCCTCGGTGAACTTGATGGCGTTGCTGATCAGGTTGACGATCACCTGGCGCAGCCGGTTGCCGTCTGCCTCCAGGACCGCGGGGGCGCCGGGGTCGAGATCGAGCGACAGCGCCAGGTCCTTGGCGCGGGTCTGGTCGGCGAACAGGGCCATCACATCGTCCAGGAACGGCGCCAGGGCGAACGGCTGGGGCGCCAGGGCCACGTGGCCGGACTCCAGCTTGGAGAACTCCAGGATGTCGTTGACCACGGTCAGCAGGGTCATGCCCGCCGTCCTGACCCGGCGCACGTAGAGGCCGGCCTCGGGCGGCAGGTCGTGGAGATCGCTCAACAGGCTTGAAAAGCCGTTGATCGCCGTGAGCGGCGTGCGGATCTCGTGGCTCATATTGGCCAGGAACTCGGCCTTGGCCTCGGCGGCGGCCTCGGCGCGCAGCTTGGCGTCCATCAGGGCGGCTTCGCGGGCGCGGGCCTCGGTCACGTCCATCAGGGCGCCGAACAGGGTGGCCACCTTGCCCTCGTCGTCGGGCTCGACCGCCGCGTGGCAGACGACGTGGCGCACGGCGCCGTCGGTCCTGGTCAGGCGAGCCTCGAACTCGAACGGCTCGCCCGTCGCGGCGGCGGCCTTCAGTCCGTCCCGCCAACGGCGGCGGTCGGCGACGTCGAAATGGGTCAGCTGGGTTTCCAGGTCGGGGACGCCCGTCGAAGGCTCCCGCCCGTAGATCCGGAACACGCCTTCGGACCAGGTGGTCTCGCCGCTGGCGAGATGGACGCGCCAGTGACCGACCCCGGCCATGTCCTCGGCCATCAGGGCGATGCGGTGGGCCTCGCGAATGGTGCGGGCGTCGGCCTCGGCGCGATCCTGCGCCTCGGCCACCTCGCGGCGGGCGCGTGTCAGGTCGATCTGAAGCGAGCGGAAGACCCGGAAGACCAGGTAGGTGGTGGCCAGCACCGTGGCGATCCGCCAGGGCTGGTCGCGCTGGACCAGCCGCACGCTGGCCCCCAGCTGGACCACGGCCATCGAGATCAGCATCGGCGTCAGATTGGTCAGCAGACGTTTTGGCCGGGCGTAGTCGCGCACCAGGATCTCGAACATGACCACGCCGTAGAGGGTCACGCCGAAGGTCTGGGCGGCGCCGATCTGGAAGAAGGTCAGGTAGAAGCCGGCGAGGGCGTAGCCGGCGCTCTGCATCCAGGCGAAGAGATCGGCGGCCGCGTCCGAGGTTCGCGCCTCGGCGACGGCCAGGGCGGCCATCGCCGCCATCCAGAAGAACGGCGCGGGATCGTTGGAATAGGGCAGGGTGGCGCAGAAGACGACGGCCGAGAACACCAGGCGCGCGCCCATCCCGCCGGTGTCGCCGCCCGAGACGCGCAGCACGTCGCTCACCGCGCCGAGTCTGCGTCGCCAGCCGGCAGCCGCCGGCGTGTCCGTCAAAATCCCCGCGGCCATTCAACGCACCCCAACTCGGTCAACCGACCGTTTACCATTCAGGGCTGAACGAAAGGTTGAACGCGGTCGGCGAACGCCGGTCGGCTCCGGGCGCCGTGGCGGAAGCCCCGGCTTTGGCGCTCGGTCACGCGTATCCTCACTGCCCTGATAACGTTTCTCAACAAGGGCGGCCGCGTTGACACCCCCAACGTCGCGCTTAAAAGCATCCCGCAACGCACAAAGCCAAAAGGTTGGACGCAACCATGACCGAGACCAGCGGGGGACTTCCCGACCGCCCCCTGTCGCCGCACCTGCAAGTCTGGCGCTGGCACATCACCATGGCCTGCTCGATCCTGCACCGCGCCACCGTCTTCGCGCTGTATGTCGGCGTGCTGCTGCTGGCCGGCTGGGCCGTGGCCCTGGCCTCGGGTCCCGACGCCTACGCCTGCTACGCCGGGTGCCTCGGCTCGTTCCTCGGCAAGCTGGTCCTGTTCGGCCTGACCGTCGCGGTGCTCTACAACATCGCCTACACCGTGCGTCAGACCGTCTGGGACGCCGGCAAGGGCTTCACGCCGAAGATCGCCGACATGTCCGGCGCCTGCGCCATCGCCTTCGCGGTGGTCGGCGCGATCGTCGTCTGGGTGATCGCCGCCCAAACCGGAGCGCTCTGATCATGGCTGGTCCTTCCTCCTCCGGTCGCTTCCGTACGCCGATGTCGCGGGCCCGCGGCCTGGGCGCCTCGCACCACGGCGTGGGTCACTTCATCACCGAGCGCGTGTCGGGCATCGCCCTGATCCCGCTGGCCCTGTGGGGCGTGTTCGCCGGCCTGCGCCTGGCGGGCCTCGGCTTCGACGGCGCCGCCGCCTGGGTGGCCATTCCGCACAACACCGTCCTGCTCAGCCTGCTGATCGTCGTCGCCCTGATCCATCTGAGGCTTCAGGTGCAGGTGGTGATCGAGGACTACGTCCCGGACTTCACGATCAAGACCGTGCTGGTCCTCGCCAATCTTTTCGTTTGCGTCCTCGGCGGCGCTCTTGGGGTCGTGGCGATCCTCAAGGTCGCCTTCACCGGAGCCTTCTGATGTCGGCCTACAAGTTCATCGACCACAAGTTCGACGTCGTCGTCGTCGGCGCCGGCGGCTCGGGCCTCCGCGCCGCTCTGGGCTGCGCGCAAGCGGGCCTGAAGACCGCTTGCGTCACCAAGGTGTTCCCGACCCGCAGCCACACGGTCGCCGCCCAGGGCGGGATCTCGGCCTCGCTGGGCAATATGGGCCAGGACGACTGGCGCTGGCACATGTTCGACACCGTCAAGGGTTCGGACTGGCTGGGCGACCAGGACGCCATCGAATACCTGACCCGCAACGCGCCGGCGGCGGTCTACGAGCTGGAGCACTGGGGCGTGCCGTTCTCGCGCACCGTGGACGGCAAGATCTATCAGCGCGCCTTCGGCGGCATGACCAAGAACTTCGGCGAAGGCCCGATCCAGCGCACCTGCGCGGCGGCCGACCGCACCGGTCACGCCATGCTGCACACGATGTACGGCCAGTCCCTGGCCCACGACACCGAGTTCTTCATCGAGTACTTCGCGCTCGACCTGATCATGGAAGACGGCGTCTGCCGGGGCATCACCGCCTGGAAGCTGGACGACGGCACCCTGCACCGGTTCCAGGCCCAGCAAGTCATTCTCGCGACCGGCGGCTACGGCCGCGCCTACTTCTCGGCCACCTCGGCCCACACCTGCACCGGCGACGGCAACGCCATGGCCCTGCGCGCCGGCCTGCCGCTGCAGGACATGGAATTCGTGCAGTTCCACCCCACCGGCATCTACGGCGCCGGCTGCCTGATCACCGAGGGCGCGCGCGGCGAAGGCGGCTACCTGACCAACTCGGAAGGCGAGCGCTTCATGGAGCGCTATGCGCCGTCCGTGAAG
Source organism: Caulobacter sp. P1_B12_2 (assembly GCF_056406675.1). NCBI lineage: Bacteria > Pseudomonadati > Pseudomonadota > Alphaproteobacteria > Caulobacterales > Caulobacteraceae > Caulobacter > Caulobacter sp. P1_B12_2. The sequence continues at coordinate 4,763 of NZ_JBFTZS010000101.1, forward strand.
GACCTGGCCCCGCGCGACATGGTCAGCCGGGCCATGACCATCGAGATCCGCGAAGGCCGCGGCGTGGGCCCCAACAAGGACCACATCTTCCTGCATCTGGACCACCTGGATCCGAAGATCCTGCACGAGCGCCTGCCCGGCATCTCCGAGACCGCCAAGGTCTTCGCCGGCGTCGACGTGACCAAGGCCCCGATCCCGGTCCTGCCGACCGTCCACTACAACATGGGCGGCATCCCGACGAACTATCACGGCGAAGTCGTCACCAAGTCGGGCGACAACCCCGACCAGGTGATCCCCGGCCTGATGGCCGTGGGCGAGGCGGCCTGCGTCTCGGTGCACGGCGCCAACCGCCTGGGCTCCAACAGCCTGATCGACCTGGTGGTGTTCGGCCGCGCGGCCGCGCTGCGCTGCGCCGAGATCCTCAAGCCCATGGCCACCCAGCCGGAGCTGAAGGACAGCATGACCGACGCGCACCTGGCGCGCTTCGACCGCTTCCGCAACGCCAACGGCGCCCAGCCGACGGCCGCCCTGCGCCTCGAAATGCAGAAGGCCATGCAGGAGGACGCCGCGGTGTTCCGCACCGGCGAGAGCCTGGAAAGCGGCGTCGTGCGCCTGCAGGCGGTCTGGGACAAGGCCAAGGACATCAAGGTCAGCGACCGGGGTCTGGTGTGGAACACCGACCTGATGGAGACCCTGGAGTTCGACAACCTGATCGCCCAGGCCGTCGTGACCGTGGCCGGGGCGGTCAACCGCACCGAAAGCCGCGGCGCCCACGCCCGCGAGGACTTCTCCACGCGTGACGACGCCAACTGGATGAAGCACACCCTGGCCTGGCTCGACCAGGGCACGGGCAAGGTGAACATCGATTTCCGGCCGGTGCACAGCTACACGATGTCCAAGGACATCGACTACATCCCGCCCAAGCAGCGCGTGTACTGAGGGTACGATCGATGGTTCAGCTCACCCTCCCGAAGAACTCCACCGTCCAGAACGGCAAGACCTGGCCCGCTCCGGCCGGCGCCAAGAACACGCGGTCGTTCAAGGTCTACCGCTACGATCCGGAAGACGGCCGCAACCCGCGCTGGGACACCTACGAGGTGGACCTGGACGACTGCGGCCCGATGGTCCTGGACGCCCTGCTCTATATCAAGAACACCATCGACCCGACGCTGGCCTTCCGCCGCTCGTGCCGTGAAGGCGTCTGCGGCTCGTGCGCGATGAACATCGGCGGCCGCAACACCCTGGCCTGCACCCACGGCCACGCCGACACTCCCGGCAAGGCCGTGCAGATCAGCCCGCTGCCGTCGCAGCCGGTGGTCAAGGACCTGATCCCGGACCTGACGCTGTTCTACGCCCAGTACGCCTCGATCGAGCCCTGGCTGCACACCGTGACGCCCGAGCCGCAGACCGAGTGGAAGCAGTCGCCCGAAGACCGCTCCAAGCTGGACGGCCTCTACGAGTGCATCCTGTGCGCCTGCTGCTCGACCTCGTGCCCCAGCTACTGGTGGAACGGCGACAAGTATCTGGGCCCGGCGACCCTGCTGCATGCCTATCGCTGGCTGATCGACAGCCGCGACGAAGCCACGGGCGACCGCCTCGACAACCTCGAGGATCCGTTCAAGCTCTATCGCTGCCACACGATCATGAACTGCGCCCAGGTCTGCCCCAAGGGCCTGAACCCGGCCAAGGCGATCGCCGAGATCAAGAAGATGCTGGTGGAGCGCGTGGTCTAGACACCACGGCTCTTGCCGCCTCGTCCTTCGACGGGCTCGGGACGAGGCCTGTTCCATCGCCGCAGAAGATCGCCCATTACTGACAAGGATGGACGGTCTTCGAGCCCAAGGCCGATCGGCTTGCAAAAAGGTGACGCTACCGTCATCTTTGCTCGAACGGGAGGACTGCGGCGTTGAGTGAAGCTGGAACAGGTGACCTGAACGCCCGCGTCGTCATCGTCGGGGCCGGCCATGCCGGCGGTTCGGCCGCCGCCTTCCTTCGCCAGTACGGCCATGTCGGCCCGATCGTGCTGATCGGCGACGAGCCCCTGCTGCCCTATCAGCGCCCGCCGCTCAGCAAGGCCTGGCTGAAGGGCGAGGCCGACGCCGACAGCCTGCAGCTCAAGCCCAGCAGCTGGTACGAGGAAGCCGGGGTCTCCCTGCGCCTGGGCGGCGTGGTGGTGTCGATCAATCGCGGCGCCAAGACGGTGGCCCTGGCCTCGGGCGAGCACCTTCCCTACGACTATCTGATCCTGGCCACCGGGGCCCGGGCCCGCGCCCTGCCGATCCCCGGCGCTGACCTGGCCGGCGTGTTGTCCCTGCGCACGGCGGCCGACGCCGAGGCCCTGRAGACCGCCCTGGGTCCGGACAAGCGCCTGGCGGTGGTCGGCGGCGGCTATGTGGGCCTGGAGGCGGCGGCCTCGGCCCGCGCCCTGGGCGGCCATGTGATGATCATCGAGCGCGAGCCGCGCGTGCTGGCCCGGGTGGCCTGCGAGACCCTGTCGAACTTCTTCCAGGACTATCACGGCGCCCGCGGCGTGGCCTTCGAGCTGAACGCCGGGGTGGCGGGCTTCGACGGTGAGGACGGTCATGTGACCGGCGTCCGCCTGACCGACGGCCGGGTGGTGGCCTGCGACGTCGCCCTGGTCGGGGTCGGGGCGGTTCCCAACGAGGAGCTGGCCCGCGACGCCGGCCTTGAGTGCGCCAACGGCGTGGTGGTCGACATCGAGGCGCGCACGGCGGACCCGTTCGTGTTCGCCATCGGCGACCTGACCCATCGGCCGTTGCCGATCTACGGCCGCCAGTTCCGCCTGGAGAGCGTGCCCAACGCCCTGGAGCAGGCCAAGCAGGCCGCCGCCGCCATCGCCGGTCGCCCCATGCCGCCGCACGAGATTCCGTGGTTCTGGTCCGATCAGTACGACCTGAAACTGCAGATCGCCGGCCTGCCGTTCGACGCCGACACGCAGATCGTGCGCGGCGACGTGGCCGCCGCCAAGTTCGCCGTCTTCCACCTGAAGGGCGATCTGGTGCAGGCCGTCGAGGCCGTCAACGCGCCGCCCGAGTTCATGGCCGGCAAGCAGCTGATCGCCAAACGCACGGCCGTCAGCATCGAAAAGCTGGCGAACTCGTCCATTTCCATGAAAGAAGTCGCGGCGTAAAACGCCCGTTCAAAAGCGCCTTAGGGGACCCATGGCCAAGATCACCTACATCGAGCACGACGGCACCGACCACGTCATCGACGTCAAGCCGGGCCTGACGGTCATGGAAGGCGCGGTGAAGAACAACGTGCCGGGCATCGACGCCGACTGCGGCGGCGCCTGCGCCTGCGCCACCTGCCACGTTTATGTCGACGACGCCTGGACCGGCAAGACCGGCGAGAAGTCGGCCATGGAGGAGTCGATGCTGGACTTCGCCGAGAACGTGGAGCCGAACTCGCGCCTGTCGTGCCAGATCAAGGTGAGCGACGCGCTGGACGGGCTGGTGGTGCGGCTGCCCGAGAGCCAGCACTAAGGTTTGTTTTCCGGGGCGGTGACTCACCGACTTGCCCCCACCTGACCGCTTCGCGGTCTGTCCGCCCCCATGGGGGGCGGAGGACGCGTGCACCGTACCTCTTCCCCCTGCGGGGGAAGACGATCGCGAAGCGATCCGTAGGGGGCAAGTGTTCGCCCGCACGAAGCTTCAGAACCCGAACTCCGGCTGCGCCGCCCCAGGCTGCTGCGTTTCCGGCAGATGGCAGGTGAACATCGAGCCCGCGCCGGGTTCGCTCTCCAGCGCCACCCAGCCGCCGTGCAGCTCGACCAGCGCCTTGACCAGGGCCAGGCCCAGGCCAGGGCCGCCGCGGTCGCGGCCGACGAAGCGGTCGAAGATGTGGGCCTGGACGTGGAAGGGCACGCCGCGGCCGGTGTCCGACACGTCCAGCCGCACCTCGCCCAGGGCGCGCCGCGCCGACAGGGTGACCACCCCGTCCGGCGGGGTCTGGCGCAGGGCGTTCTCGATCAGGTGGTCCAGGATCTGCGACAGACGCTTGTGGTCGCCCCGGATCAGGCCGACGTCCTTGTCGCATTCGACTGCCAGGGTCACCCCGCCCAGCTGAGCCAGTTTCAGCGACCGCTCCTGGGCGTCGCTCATCAGCCCGGYCACGCGGATGTCCTCGATCTCCAGCGCCATCTCGCCGGCGTCGATCTGGGCCATGTCCAGCACGTCGTCGATCGAACGGGCCAGCTGGGTGGCGGCCGAGCGCACGGAGGCCACGTGGCCCCGGCTGCGTTCCGACAGGCCGTCGGCCCGCTCAAGCAGCTCCGAATAGCCGATGATCGTCGTCAGCGGCGTGCGCAGCTCGTACGAGACGTTGCCGACGAAGTCGCGCTTCAGCCGCTCGGCCTCGGTCAAGGCCTGGGAGCGGTCGGCCAGGGCGCTTTCCAGCTGGCGGGTGTCGGTGACGTCGGCGAAGGCGATCAGCGTCGCGCCGTCGGGCAGCGGGCGGCTCTGGTAGACGATGATGCGATTGTCCGAGGTGCGGGTCTCGCCCGAGGTCGGGGCGCGCATCTGCGGATCGGGATCGGCCACCCGGCCCTTCAGCTCGCGCCAGAAGCTCAGGTCGTGCAGGCGCGGCACGCACAGCTCGACCACGCCCTCGAAATCGACCGCCGCCTCAAGCGCCTGGGCCGAGACGTTCCAGAAGGTCTCGAAAGCCTCGTTGTGCAGCCGCAGGCGGCCGTCCGAGCCGAACACCGCCACGGCGTCGTTCAGCTTGTCCAGCGTGGCCTGCTGCACCTGGATCAGGGCGTTGTACTGGGCCTTCAGCCGCAGTTCGCCGGTGATGTCGGAATAGAGCAGCAGCATGCCGCCCAGCGGGTGGGGCTGGCGCACGACGCGCAGGGTGCGGCCGTCGGGCAGGTCCCACATCTCGTCGGGCTGGGGTCCCAGGTCCTCGTAGCGGGCCAGTTCGGCGGCCTTCCACTTGGCGTAGTCGACCGTCTCGGGCAGGCGGCGGCGTTGGCGCAGGCGGTCCAGCACCTCGCCGTGGGTCGGACGGTCGGCCAGCCAGGCCGGCTCCAGGCCCCACAGGTCGGCGAAGGCGGTGTTGTGGAAGGCCAGGCGGCGGCCGGCGCTGAAGATCGCCACGCCGTCGGCGATGTGGTTGAGGGTCTCGTCGTGGGCGGCGACGTGCTTCTTCAGCGCGTCGCGCATGTCCTCGACCTCGGTGACGTCGCTGCTGAACACCCCGACCCCGCCGCCGTCCAGCGGCTGGGCCGAGAAGCGCAGGGCGCGGCGGCGGCCGTCCAGCGGCACCCAGCGGACCAGTTCGCGCAGCTCGCCGGCCTTCGCGGCCTCGACGACCAGGGCGTCGGCGGCCCGATCGATCGACTTGTTGTCGCGGGTCGCGTCGGCGGCGGTCTCGACCCCGACCACGCGCAGATAGRCCGCGTTGCCCCACACCGGCGCGCCGTCCGCGCCCGAGATCCAGGCCGGCTCGACCAGGCCGTCCATGAAGGCCGCGAAGCGGGCGGCGTCGGGCAGGCCGGTTTCGTTGGCGGCCGCCGCGGCCAGGCGCAGCCAGGCCCGGGTCCCGGCCGCCCGGCCCTCGACCAGCACCCCGCCGCGCGCGCTCCGGGCCTCGAAGGCGCAGACCTCGCCCTGTTCGAACAGGGCCTTCAGCTTGTGGGCGTGGGWCGGATCGGCCTCGGTCAAGGCCAGCACCACGGCCTGGGCGTCGGCGGCGACGTCGAGGATCCGGGCGCATTCGGTCAGGGCGTCCTCGCCGGACACCAGGTCGACGCCGCCGTCGTGGATGACGACCAGGGCGCTCTCGAACGCCTCGGCGGCCCCCTGGCTGTCCATCAGCCGGGTCTCCAGCGTGGCGGCGCGGGTCTTCAGGCGGGCGAGGTGGTCCTCGAACCGCCGTCGCTGGGACATCGCCCACAGCGTGGCGCAAAGGGCGAGGCAAACCGCGCCGGCCGTCGCGGCCAAGATCAGGTCGGACGAGGTCATCAGGCTTGTCGTCGGCCCCCGGGCTGCGGACGTGGTTAGCGAATCAGATTCACAGATTAGGCCGCGCGTGACCAGAGCGCGATGAGCGCCGCTGTCGCGGAGGCTTTCCGGCGCGATCCCTCCGGCCTATGTACCGACCATGACCTGGACAGACCGACTTGCTCCGGCCCTGGCGCCCTCGCTGGACGATTTCGCCGCCCTGGCGCGCCAGGCCTTCGACGACCTGCCCGCCGATTTCCGCCGCCAGACCGGCGACGTGGTGTTCCGCATCGACGATTTCGCCTCCGAAGAGGTGCTCGACGACCTGGGCATCGAGGATCCGTTCGAGCTGACCGGCCTCTACCAGGGCGTGGATCTGGGTCGCCGCTCGATCCTCGACCCCTCGCCGCAGCCGTCGATGGTGTTCCTGTATCGCCGGCCGATCCTCGACGAATGGTGCGAGCGCGGCGACGTCACCCTGGGCGAGCTGATCGCCCACGTGCTGGTCCACGAGATCGGCCACCATTTCGGCCTGTCGGACGACGACATCCACCGCATCGAGGACGACGCATGAGTTCGGTTGACCGCCTGTTCGACGCGCAGGCCTGGCAGGGGCGCATGGAGGCGCATTGGTTCGAAAGCGGCGTCCAGCTGGCGGAAGCGGGCAAGGTCGACCTGGTGGCCATCGAGGACGACGCCGTCACCGCCCACGTGACCGGCAGCGCCGGCGACCTTTACGTGGTGAGCCTGCGCGCCCCGGACGGCGAGGGCGCCTGCACCTGCCCGGGCTTCGACAAGTTCGGGGCCTGCAAACACCAGGCCGCCGTGGTCGTGGCGGCCAACCTGCTGGACGGCACGGGCCGAGGCTATGTCCGCGACCGCCTGGCGCGGCTGCGCGACGGCCTGGCGCTGGAGAGCAAGGACGCGCTGATCGAGCGGATCGTGGAGCGCCAGGCCGTCGCGCAGCCGCGCCAGGCGGTCGCGGACATAGCCTCGGCCCGTGCCGTCCAGCAG
>NZ_JBFTZS010000102.1:0-11721 GCF_056406675.1 Caulobacter sp. P1_B12_2
ACGTACCGCTGATCCGCGTCGAAACCATCGCCAGTCTGCTGGTCAAATACGCCGGGACCGACACGCCGTTGCGCGTGCCGCTGGGCGATGCGGCCGCCGTGCTCGACGCCTTCGAGACCCTGCACCAACGCCGCTTCGGCTTCGTTTCTCCGAGCACGGCGCTCGTGGTCGAGGCCTTGGCCGTCGAGGCCATCGGCCACGCCGACGCCGGGGAAGCGCCTGACCTCGGCTTCGGTGCGGACTCCAAGCCCGAGCCCCTGGCGATCCTGACCACCCGCATGGCCGGGGCCGAGCACGTCACGCCGGTCTTCGACCGCGCCGCCCTGCCGATCGGCGGCGAGGTGGCCGGCCCCGCCATCGTCCGCGAGGACACCGGCACCACGGTGATCGAACCCGGCTGGCGGGCCACCGTGGACCGACACCTGAACCTGATCATCGACCGCGTCGCCGCTTTGGCGCCCCGACAGGCGGCCGGGACCAAGGCCGATCCGGTCATGCTGGAGGTGTTCAACAACCTGTTCATGGCCGTGGCCGAGGAGATGGGGTTCGCCCTGCAGAACACCGCCTATTCGGTCAACATCAAGGAGCGGCTGGACTTTTCGTGCGCCCTGTTCGACCGCGACGGCGCCCTGATCGCCAACGCCCCGCACATGCCCGTGCACCTGGGCTCGATGGGCGACAGTGTGCGGGCGATCCGCGACGGCCGCCTGCACGACGGCCGGGGCTTGAAGCCTGGCGACGTCTATATGCTCAACGCGCCCTACAACGGCGGCACCCACCTGCCGGACGTGACCGTTGTCATGCCGGTGTTCGACGCGGCCGGCGTGCTGACCTTCTACGTCGCCGCACGCGGTCATCAGGGCGACATCGGCGGGATCACACCCGGCTCGATGCCGCCCAACAGCCGGACGGTCGAGGAGGAGGGGGTGCTGATCGAGAACTTCCTGCTCGTCGAGGGCGGGCGGTTCCGTGATGCCGAGGTGCGGGCGCTTCTGGCCTCGGGCGCCTGGCCGGCCCGCAATCCCGACCAGAATATCGGCGACCTCAAGGCCCAGGTGGCGGCCTGCGCGCGCGGCGCCGAGAGCCTGACGGGACTGGTCTCCGAGTTCGGCCTGGATGTGGTCGAAGCCTATATGACCCACGTGCAGGACAACGCCGAGGAGGCCGTGCGGCGCGTGCTGGCGAACCTGGCGGACGGCGCCTTCGCCTATGAGCTGGATGACGGCTCGGTGGTGAAGGTGGCGATCACGGTGGATCGCGCGGCCCGCACGGCGCGGGTCGACTTCACGGGCACCAGCGACCAGGTCCCGACCAATTTCAACGCCCCGGCCTCGATCTGCCGGGCGGCGGCGCTGTACGTGTTCCGCACCCTGGTCGACGACGAGATCCCGATGAACGACGGCTGCCTGCGGCCGGTCGAACTGGTGATCCCAGAAGGCTCGATGCTGCGGCCGCGCTATCCGGCGGCGGTGGTGGCCGGCAATGTCGAGACCAGCCAGGTCGTGGTCGACGCTCTTTATGGCGCGCTCTCCGTGATGGCCGCCGCTCAGGGGACGATGAACAACTTCACCTTCGGCGACGACCGGCGGCAGTACTACGAGACCATCTGCGGCGGAGCGGGGGCGGGACCTGACTTCGACGGCGCCGACGCCGTCCAGACCCACATGACCAACAGCCGCCTGACCGATCCGGAGGTGCTGGAGAGCCGCTATCCGGTGCTGGTCGAGGCGTTCTCGATCCGGCGCGGGTCCGGTGGGGCGGGGGCGCATCACGGCGGCGACGGGGTGGTGCGGAAGATCGGCTTCCGTGAGCCGATGACGGCGACCTTGTTGTCCAACCGGCGGCGTGTGGCGCCGTTCGGGCTGGCTGGAGGTGGGACTGGGATGCTTGGCAAGGCCTGGGTCGAGCGGGCGGATGGCTCGGTGCTGGCCCTGGGTGCGACGGACGCGGTCGAGGTCGCGGCGGGGGATTCGATCGTGATCGAGACACCGGGCGGCGGGGGCTATGGTCCTAAATAATCCGCTAATCCCGGCGAATGCCGGGACCCAGATGGAATGGCTTCGAGGCGGGTTCCAAGAGTGCTGAGCTTGTCCAATCAGCTTTGGCGCTTTGGGATCTGGGTCCCGGCATTCGCCGGGATGAGCGGTTCCAAAAAGTGCTCGCTAGCGCGGATCGGGCCAGGCGCATGCGCCTGCCCCAGTCGTTGCGCGGCAGTTAGGCCAACTGAACCTTTCCATCCACCCGGCGCGCGATGCCCAGCGGGTTGGCGTCCTGCAGCTCCGCCGGCAGCAGGGCGGCCGGCAGGTTCTGGTACGAGACCGGACGCAGGAACCGGAAGATCGCCAGCGAGCCGACCGAGGTCGAGCGGCTGTCCGAGGTCGACGGGAACGGACCGCCATGGACCATGGCGTGGCCCACCTCGACGCCGGTGCCGAAGCCGTTGATCAGCACGCGGCCGGCCTTCAGCTCCAGGGCGGGCAGCAGGGCGCGGGCGAGATCGGTGTCGGTCTCGTCCATGTGCACGGCGATGGTCAGCTGGCCTTCCAGGGCGGCGATCACCTGGGTCAGCTGGGCCAGGTCCTTGGCGCGGACCACCAACGAAGCGGCGCCGAACACTTCGTCCTGCAGGTGCGGGGTGGCCAGGAACGTGGCGGCGTCGACCGAGAACAGGGTCGCGCGGCCCTGGCCGTGGCCGCCTTCCAGGCCGTGGGCCACCTGGGCGACGCCCGAGGTTTCGGCCAGCGCCTTCACGCCGCCGGTGTAGGCCTTGCAGATGCCGGGGGTCAGCATCTGGCCGGCAGGGGCCTTGGCGATGACCTCGGCGGTGGCCGCCAGGAAGGCGTCCAACTCGGGGCCGTCAATGGCCAGGATCAGGCCGGGATTGGTGCAGAACTGGCCCGCGCCCTGGGTCAGGGCGGCGACGAACTCGGGGGCGATGGCCGCGCCGCGCGCCTTCAGGGCGTTGGGCAGAAGCAGGACCGGGTTGATGCTGCTCATCTCGGCGTAGAACGGGATCGGCTCGGGACGGCCTTGGGCGATGGCCAGCAGGGCCAGGCCGGCGCGGCGCGAACCGGTGAAGCCGGCGGCCTTGATGCGGGCGTCGGCGACCAGGCCTTGCGAGATCTCGATCCCGGCGTCGTGCAGCAGGGCGAAGACGCCTGACGGGAGGCCGCATTCCTTGGCGGCCGCCTGGACGGCGCGGCCGACCAGCTCGGACGTGCCGGGGTGCGCCGGGTGAGCCTTGACCACCACCGGGCAGCCGGCCGCCAGGGCCGAGGCGGTGTCGCCGCCGGCCACCGAGAAAGCCAGCGGGAAGTTCGAGGCGCCGAACACGGCCACCGGGCCCAGCGGCACGTTGCGCAGGCGCAGGTCGGGACGCGGCAGGGGCGCGCGGTTCGGCTGGGCCGGATCGATGCGGGCTTCCAGCCAGCCGCCGTCGCGCAGCACGCCGGCGAACATCTTCAGCTGGCCCATGGTGCGGCCGCGCTCGCCTTCCAGGCGGGCGCGGGGCAGGCCGGTCTCGGCCATGGCGCGGACGATCAGCGCGTCACCGATCGCCTCGATCTTGGCGGCGATGGTTTCCAGGAACACGGCGCGCTTCTCGGGCGAGGTGGCGCGGTAGGGGCCGAAGGCCGCCGCCGCCAGGGCGGTCGCCTCGTCGAGGTCGGCCTTGGTCGCGCCGCCGAAGGTCACGTCCAGCGTGCCGCCCGTGCTGGGATCGACCGCGAGGATCGCGCCGCCGGTTCCGGGGCGAGCGCCGCCGTCGATCAGAAGTTCACCGGTGATGGTCAAGGCGCGTTCCTCGCATTTCGAAATCAGTGCAGCGTCTTAAATGATACCGCTCCCATTGTCGTCAAGCGGTGCGGGGGCAGACAGACTGTTTCACGCCGGTTACGGTCGTTCGAACCTGGGGGGAAACGGATTCTGCATGGCGAAGCGGCCGGCCACGATCATCCATGTCGCCGAAAAGGCGCGCGTATCGGTCAAGACGGTGTCGCGGGTGCTCAATGACGAGCCCAACGTCACGCCCGATCTGAAGGCGCGGGTCCTCGCGGCCGTCGAAAAGCTGGGCTACAGCCCCAGCAAGGCCGCGCGGACCATGGCCGGCTCACGCTCCTACCTGCTGGTCGCCTTCAACGACCGCCGCCTGACGCTGGACAACTGGCGCAGCGAGCGCGGCAACGAATGGATCGACCAGATGCTGTACGGCGCCATGCTGCGCTGCGAGCAGTCGGGCTACCACCTGATGTTCGAGCTGGTCGATCGCGACTCGGACCAACTGGAGCGGCAGATCACCTCGGTGCTGTCGTCGCTGCAGCCCGACGGCGTGATCCTGACCCCGCCCAATTGCGAGAACCCGGTCGTGCTGGGCGCCTTGAAGAAGCGAAACATCCCGTTCGTGCGCCTGAACACCCCGGTGCGGGGGCAGGGGCCGCGAGTCTACATGGACGATCGGGCCGCGGCGCGGCAGGCGACCAAGCATCTGCTGGGCCTGGGTCACACGCGCATCGGCATGATCGCCGGCGACTACAAGTTCTCGTCGTCGATCCTGCGGGTCGAGACCTTTCAGGCGACCATGGAGACGGCGGGGCATCCCGTGCCGGACGCGCGGATCTACAAAGGCGACTTCACGTTCGAGGCGGGTGTGGCCGGGGCGGAGGCCCTCCTGGATCAACCCGAACCGCCGACCGCGATCATGGCGTCGAACGACCAGATGGCGCTGGGCGTGGTCAGCGTCGCCCAGGCGCGCGGCCTGGCCGTGCCGGGCGAGCTGTCGATCCTGAGCTATGACGATACGATCGGCGTGCGGCTGAGCGTGCCGTCGCTGACGGCGGTGCGCCAGCCCGTGGCCAAGATGGCCGAGAAGGCGGCCGACATGCTGATCACCGCCAGCGCGGCGGGGGAAAAGCAGATCGCCGGCAACACCCTGGTGCCGTTCGAACTGATGGTGCGGGCCTCGACGGGGCCGGCGCCGAAATAGCGGGATTGGGACAGGCGCATGCGCCTGTCCCCAGCCGAACTACTTGCCGTCGTACGACACCGGCAGCGTCTTGGCCGCCAGGGTCACGTCGGCCTTGGCGCCCAGGTCGCGCGACGAAGCGCCCAGCGACACCTCGTAGGCGCCGGCGGCGATGGTCCAGGCCTTGGCCTTGGAGTCGAAGGTCGCCAGCAGGCGCGGATCGACGGTGACGCTGACGCTGGTGCTGGCGCCCGGGGCCAGGTCGACCTTCTTGAAGCCGCCCAGGCGGCGCGGCGCCTCCCAGCCTGGACCACCCTTCGGCCCGACATAGACCTGAGGCACGTCCTTGCCGGCGAACTTGCCGGTGTTGGTGACCTTGAAGCTGACGGTCAGCTTGTCGCCGACCACGCTGGTCTTCAGGTCGCTGTAGCCGAAGGTCGAGTAGGACAGGCCGTGGCCGAAGGCGAACAGCGGCTTGTGGCCCTTCTGGTCGAACCACTTGTAGCCGACGGCCGCGCCCTCGATGTCGTAGTTGGCGTCGACCATCAGCTCCGGCTTGCTGTTGTCGCCGTCGATGACCGGACGCGGCAGTTGGTCTGCGCTTTCCGGGAAGGTGATCGGCAGGCGGCCCGACGGATTGACCTCGCCGGTCAGCACCCGGGCGACGGCCTCGCCGCCACTGGTGCCGGCGTACCAGGCCTCGGCTACGGCGCCGACCTTGGGCAGCCACGGCATCAGCACCGGGCCGCCGGTTTCCAGCACCACGGCGGTCTTGGCGTTGGCCGAGGCGACGGCGTCGATCAGGGCGTCCTGGTTGTCGGCCAGGGTCAGGGAATAGTCCTGCGACTCGGCGGCCCACTGGTGGGCGAAGACGATGACCAGGTCGGCGCCGGCGGCGGCCTTGGCGGCGGCGACCGGATCGGAACCGTCGTCATAGGTGAAGGCCGCGCCGGGGTTCCGGGCCTGCAACGCCTTCAGCGGCGAGGAGGGGTGGAAGACGATCGGGCCGGGGAAGCCCTTGGGGCCCAGGCCCTTCACCGCCATGCCGCCGATCGGGAACACCTGCGACGAGCCGCCGCCCGACAGCACGCCGACGTCGGAATGCGAGCCGATGACGACGATCTTCTTGGCGCTCTTGGCGATCGGCAGCAGGCCGCCGTCGTTCTTCAGCAGGACGATGGCTTCTTCCGCGTCGGCCTGGGTGACCTTGGCGTGGGCGGCGAAGTCGATCGGGCCCTTGACCACCGGATGGTCGAACAGGCCATGGGCGAACATCGAGCGGGTGATCCGGCGGACCATGTCGTCGAGGCGCGCCTGCGACACCGAACCGTCCGCCAAGGCGGCCTTCAGGGGCGCGCCGAAGAAGGGCTGTTTGTCGAAGGTGTAGGCCGACTCCTGGTCAAGGCCCGCATTGGCCGCCTTGGCGGTGGAGTGCGTGCCGCCCCAGTCGGACATCACGTAGCCCTTATAGGCCCAGTCCTTCTTGAGCACCTCGTTCAGCAGGTAGTCGTTCTCGCAGGCATAGGTCGAATTGATGCGGTTATAGGCGCACATCACCGAGCCCGGGTTCGACTGCTCGATCGCGAACTCAAAAGCCAGGAAGTCGGACTGGCGGGCGGCGGCGTCGCCGATGTTGGAGCTGACCGTCATGCGGTTCGTCTCCTGGCCGTTCAGCGCCCAGTGCTTGATCGTCGAGATGATGTTGTTGGACTGGATACCCCGGATCTGGGCACCGACGATCACGCCGGCCAGCAGTGGATCCTCGCCGCCATATTCGAAGTTGCGGCCGTTGCGCGGGTCGCGGGCCAGGTTGACGCCGCCGGCCAGCTGGACGTTGAAGCCCGAGGAGCGGGCTTCCGAACCGATCATCGCGCCGCCCTTGAAGGCCAGCTCCGGGTTCCAGGTCGCGGCGGTGGCGATGCCTGCGGGCAGGGAGGTGCGCTCCAGATAGGGATCGCTGGACTCGCGCTGAGTCGCGACGCCGACCCCGGCGTCGGTTTCCCACTGCGGGGGCACGCCCAGGCGGGCGATTCCGGGGATATAGCCGGCCGAGCCCATGCGGGCCTCGGCGTGCGGCGTGAACTTGGGCTTGTCCTGGTTCGAACCGAAATAGCCGAAGACCAGGGCCAATTTCTCGTCCTGCGTCATTTGCGCAACGATGAGGTCGGCGCGCTGATCGGCGCTCAGCTTGGTGTTCATCCAAGGTTTCGAGGCGCTCGGGGTCGCGGCCTGGGCGTGAGCGGCGGCCGTCGGCAACGCCGTGGTCAGCATCAGAGCCATCACGAGGGCTCGCATCTGCTGTCGCTTCATTCTTTTTCCTCCCATTTACGTCTTAGGCTATACGCGCGGCGTTCTTTGTCAAATCTTGTCGAGCGCCGACTAGTTTTAACTATTCACGACTCGTGAAATATGAATTTCAACTAAGTCGTAAATACAAACGTGATTGACAACGTTGTCGTACTGTAGCTATTCACGGCATGCAAGTCGCGACCAAAAAAGATCGCGCGCAGGGAGAGGGATGAAGATGAAGTTCCGCAGAAGCCTATTGGCCGGTTCCTCGGCCTTGGCGGCCATGATCGCCGCCACCGCCGTGCAGGCCCAAACCGCGCCGGCGACCGCCGACGCCACCCAGCTCGAAGAGATCACGGTCACCGCCACCAAGCGCGAGACCAACCTGCAGGACACGCCGATCGCGATCAGCGCGTTCGGTCAGAGCCAGCTCGACCGTAACCAGGTCAAGGACGTCACCGACCTGGCCAAGTTCGTGCCCTCGATGGCCATCAACCAGCAGGGCGACCAGGGCGCGATCCTGATCACCATGCGCGGCATCGGCAACGACACCGCCTTCACCGAAGTGGCCGACCCCGAGGTCGCCATCTATGTGGACGGCATCTATTCGCCGCGCGCCCAGGGCGCGGCCGTGCTGATGTACGACGTGGACGCCGTCGAAGTGGCGCGCGGTCCGCAGGGCACGCTGTTTGGCCGTAACGCCACGGTCGGCGCCGTCAGCATCCGCACCGCCAAGCCGACGCTGGGCGACTACTACGGCAACGCCGAGGTCGTGGCCGGCTCGTACAACCGCCTCGGCGCCCGCGTCGCCGTCAACATGCCGGTCTCGGACACCTTCGCCCTGCGTCTGGCGGCGATCACCGAGCGCCACGACGGCTATGTCGACTTCCAGCGCCCGCCGCAGATCGCGGGCGTCAATCCCTCGGCGTTCGTGACCCAGGGCAAAAAGTATTACGCCCAGGATCAGCGCTCGGCTCGTCTGAGCGCCCTGTGGAAGCCGAACGACAACTTCACCTGGAACGTTAATGTCGAGGGCTACCAGGACACCGGGGCTCCCATCATCGCCCTGGCCCAGACCCCGCGCGCCGGTCAGAAGAAGTGGTCGGCCCTGATCGACACCGCCCCCGAGAGCGACCGCTTCTCGTACGGCGTGCGCAGCACGATGGACTACTCCATCAGCGACAGTGTCGGCCTGACCTACATCACCGGCTGGCAGCGGGTGGGCGGCAGCGCCAACAGCGACGCCGACGCCRGCATCCTGGGCGTGACTCGCAACGGCGTTCTCACCCAGGGCGGCTTTGGTGAAAACCACACCGTCTGGTCGCGCAACGACGCCTGGAGCCATGAAGTCCAGCTGAAGTCGCAGGGCGAGCAGACCGTCGACTGRATCGTCGGCGGCTACTACAGCCACGAAGACAACTCGATCCGCTTCGACATCGACGGACGTGACGGCTATCGCGACGGTCCGATGAGCTGGTCGGGCAGCTTCATCCAGGCCAAGCGCACCGTGGAGTCCAAGGCCGCCTTCGGTCAGGCCGTCTGGCATGTCAACGATCGCACCCGCCTCACCGGCGGTCTGCGCTACACCGACGACACCAAGCAGGACCAAGGCGGCCGGAACGTCACCTTCAACGGTCTGGGCAACTGCCTCCTGGTCGACACCGCCGCGCACTGCAACGCCGGCATCTTTGGCCAGGATCGCGGCGCCACCGCCGACCAACTGCTGGCTCTGCTGGGCCCCGGCTACAGCATCGGCAAGAACGACGTGAAGGGCAGCTGGGACAAGTTCACCTGGCTGGGCCGCGCCGACTTCGACGTGACCGATGACGTCCTGGCCTATGCCAGCGTCAGCACCGGCTTCAAGTCGGGCAACATCGAGGACGGCGGCCTGCTGGCCAACCCCGAAACCCTGACCAACTACGAAGTCGGCTCAAAGATCCGCTTCCTGGACGGCCGGGCGACCCTGAACCTCGCGGCCTATTACGAGGACTTCAAGGGCTACCAGGTCAACCAGGTCGTCACGACCTTCAAGCCGGACGGCACAGTGGCCACCTCTCAGGTCGTGACCACCAACGCCAAGGGCGCGCAAGCCTACGGCGTCGAGGCCGAACTGACCGCCAATCTGACGGCCAACGACCGCCTGCAGATCTCGGCCACGGCGCAAGACACCAAGATGGACGAACTGCTGGCCGCTGACGGTCGGGTCGGCCCGAACGACCTGGCCCATGCCGTCCAGCTGAAAGGCAACGAGCTGCCGCACGCCCCGCACTTCTCGGGCACGGTGGCTTACGAGCACACCTTCGAGCTGGCCAACGGCCGGATCGTGCCGCGGATCGCCACGCACTTCGAAAGCAAGAGCTGGCTGTCCTACTTCAACCAGGGCGCTGCGGACCAACAGGGCAGCTACACCCGCACGGACGTGACCCTGCGTTACGAACCGGCGGAAGCCCCCTGGTCGGTCGAGGCCTTCGTCCAGAACCTCGAGGACAAGAACATCAAGACCGGCGCCGGCGCCGCGGGCGTGCCGAACTACACGCCGGTCTGGACGGCGGTCTATCAAGCCCCGCGCACCTGGGGCTTCCGTCTGAAGACGAAGTTCTAGGCCAAGTCCAACGCCCCGACCGGCCTGGCCGGCCGGGGCGACCTGCTTGAAGTGCGGCCCTCTGCCGGGCCGTGTTTCAGGAGCGGCGTGTCTCCCCCCGGCCGCCGCTCCCCTAATCTTTGAGCGTATTGCCTCCCAGACTGCGCTCTCCTGGGTGACGGCTCTCCTGACCGTCACCCAGGCTTTTTCTTTTCCGCACCGACATTCGGCGGCCGACTCGGGTTTCATCGGGCTTCAGAGGCCACTCCAAGGAACGTGCTCATGACCGGCAACCGCATCGTCATCGTCGGCGGCGGCACGGCGGGCTGGCTGACCGCCGCTTATCTGGCCAAGCGCCTGGGCGCTGATCGTCCGGATGGCGCGAAGATCACCCTGATCGAGGCCCCGGACATCGCCACGATCGGTGTCGGGGAGGGCACGTTTCCCACGATCCGCTCCACCCTGGCCGAGCTGGGCGTCAGCGAGGCGCGGTTCCTGCGCGAGAGTTCGGCGACCTTCAAACAAGGCGTTCGGTTCGTGGATTGGGAACGGCGTTCGGAAAGTGGGAAATCTTCCGAATACTTTCATCCGTTCAACCTGCCGCTCCGTCCCAACGGCAGAGATATGTCGCCGTATTGGCTGCTGGACCACCAAGCGGGCGGGACCTTGCCGTTCGCCGACGCGGTGACGACACAAGGCCTGGTCATCGGCGAGGGCCTGGCGCCCAAGCGGCTGGAGGACCCCGATTTCCAGGGGCCGATGAACTACGCCTACCATTTTGACGCCGCCCGCTTCGCCGACTTCCTGTGCGGCGTGGCGGTCGAGGCGGGCGTCACGCACCTGAAGGGCAAGGTCGACGGGGTGACCCGCGACATGAGCGGCGACATCGCCTCGATCCAGGCCGGCGAGCTGGGGACGATCGAGGGCGACCTGTTCGTCGACTGCTCGGGTTTCCGCGCCCTGTTGATCGGCGAGGCGCTTGGCGCGCCGTTCAAACGGGTCGATGACGTACTGTTCAATGACCGGGCCCTGGCGATCCAGGTCCCGTACGAGACCCCCGACGCGCCGATCAATCCCTACACCCTGGCCACCGCTCATGAGGCCGGCTGGACCTGGGACATCGGTCTCGATAGTCGCCGGGGCGTCGGCTACGTGTTCTCCAGCCGCCACACCGACGAGGCGCGGGCCGAGCAGGTGCTGCGGGGCTATGTCGGCAAGGCCGGCGACGGCCTCAACGCTCGATTGCTGAAGTTCCAGACCGGCTATCGCGAGCGCCAGTGGATCGGCAACTGTGTGGCCGTGGGCCTGTCGGCGGGGTTCTTCGAGCCGTTGGAATCGACCGGCATCATGCTGATCGAAGTGGCCGCGACCATGATCGCCGAGGTCTTCCCCCTGCGCGACCGCGCCGCCCGCGACGCCGCCGCCCGCACCTTCAACGCCGCGATGGTCGGTCGTTTTGAGCGGATCGTCTCGTTCCTCAAGCTGCACTACTGCCTGACCAAGCGTGACGAGCCGTACTGGCGCGACAACGCCGATCCGGCCACCTGGCCCGAGGCCCTGCGCGACCTGTTGGCCCAGTGGAGGCACCGTCCGGTGTCGCGGTTCGACTTCCTGGTCGACCTGGAGACCTTCCTGCCGTCCAGCTACCAGTACATCCTCTACGGCATGAACGCGGCCACCGACTTCGCCCCGGTCGAGGGGCGGTACGACGAGGGCGTGGTCGCCAAGCAGAGCTTCGCCAAGGTGGCCGAGGCGGCCCGCGAGGCGCTCAAGCACCTGCCGCCGCACCGGCAGCTGGTCCAGGCGTATTACGCGCGAGCCTAAATCCCACGATCCGCTCATCCCGGCGAATGCCGGGACCCTCTCTGCCATATCATCTGGGTCCCGGCAT
>NZ_JBFTZS010000103.1:0-11697 GCF_056406675.1 Caulobacter sp. P1_B12_2
GCTCAGTATGACCCAGTTAAACAAAATACATCTTTTACTGGTCAAGATGTGTTTGTACCAGTGATGCACCCTAGTCATACCACAAATGTTTATCAAAAAAATTATAAATATATGCACTCATTCCCTCATACAGAATCCGTTCTATATCAGGAAACGCATCACCATTTTTGTGCTCCAAGCTGCCCTCCTAGACCTCGTCCTTGGTGCTGATAGCCAGAAAAGCCCCTTCATTTTAACAATGAAGGGTTTTTACTATGTGAAATTTAGGATGTTATTTAGCTATCGTTAAACAAAGTAGCCTATTTTTGACCAAAATCCAATCGATATGAGCTATGTCTACATATAATACCTTAACCCATGTATATTTAAAGTTTTTTCCTTTAGTTAAATACCACGAAAAGAGGTGTTTGTATGTCTAGTTATGGTGGAGCAGGTTCTGGTTTTGCTTTATTAGTTGTCCTGTTTATTCTTCTTGTCATTATTGGATGCAGCTGTTACGGCCGCGGATTTGGCTATTAATAACAATAAAAAAGTCTTTCTCTAATTTGAGAAAGACTTTTTTATTCTAGGTTGTGTCTTCGGTCAGGATGATCACCCGCGTGCCGGCGGCGATGTACGGCGGCACCATGGTGCGAACGCCGTTGCTGAGGATCGCCGGCTTGTACGACGACGAGGCGGTCTGGCCCTTCACCGACGGTTCGGTCTCGACGATCTCGAGCGTCACGGTGCGCGGCAGCTCCAGGGCGATCGGGATGTCGTTGTGGGTCGACAGGACGACGGTCATGTTTTCCTGCAGATAGGCGCCCAGGTCGCCGATCACTTCCGGGGTGGCCACGAGCTGGTCGTAGCTTTCCGGGTTCATGAAGTGATAGCCCTCGCCGTCCTGGTACAGGAAGGTGTGGTCGCGCTGGTCGACGAAGGCGCGCTCGACGGTCTCGGTCGTGCGGTAGCGTTCCGACACCTTCACCCCGTCCGAGATGCGGCGCATGTTCAGCTGGGTCACCGGGGTGCCCTTGCCGGGATGGATGTTTTCGACGTTGAGAACGACGTAGAGCTTGCCGTCCATATCGACGACGAAACCCTTCCTCAGCGAGCTGGCGGCGACTTTAGTCACTTACTTCGTCCTTGATCCCAGCGGCCCGGAGCCGCGCGAATTGCGTTAGATATCGCCCTCCTATAGCGATCCTCGCCGAGTTCGCCACCCCCGTCCCTGGGACTTCCCGTGCAGACAGCCTCTCCCTCGCCCTGGTGGCGGCCCGAAAGCCACGCCGACCGGCGGCCGTTCCTGCTGATCCGCAACCGGATCAAGTCGGCGTTTCGCGCCTGGTTCGAGGCCCGCGACTTCCTGGAGGTCGAGACGGCGGCCCTGCAGGTGTCGCCCGGCAACGAGGCTCACCTGCACGCCTTCGAGACCCGCGCCCTGACGCTTTCGGGCGAGGCCGCGCCGCTGTACCTGCACACCTCGCCGGAGTTCTCGTGCAAGAAGCTGCTGGCGGCGGGCGAGCAGCGGATCTTCGATTTCGGCAAGGTCTGGCGCAACCGCGAGCGCGGGGCGCTGCACCATCCGGAGTTCACCATGCTGGAATGGTACCGGGTCGATGCGCCCTACCAGACCCTGATGGACGACTGCGCGGCCCTGCTGGCCCTGGCGGCGGAAACGGCGGAAACCCTCCAATTCCGCTTTCGGGGCCGCTCGTGCGATCCGTTCGCCGCGCCGGAGCGGGTGACGGTGGCGCAAGCCTTCGAGCGGCATGCGGGCGTCGATCTGCTGGCCTCGATCGGACCCGGCGGCGAGACCGATCGCGACGCCCTGGCGGCCTCGGCGCGGGTGGCGGGCATCCGTGTGGCGGACGACGATACCTGGGCCGATGTCTTCAGCCGGGTGATCGTCGAGAAGGTCGAGCCGAACCTGGGGATCGGACGCGCCACGATCCTGTGCGAATACCCGACGGCCGAGGCGGCCCTGGCCCGGCCCAAGCCCGGCGATCCGCGGGTGGCCGAGCGGTTCGAGCTCTATGCCTGCGGCGTCGAGCTGGCCAACGCCTTCGGCGAACTGACCGACGCCGGCGAACAGCGCCGCCGCTTCGAGGCCGAGATGGACGAGAAGGCCCGGGTCTATGGCGAACGCTACCCGCTGGACGAGGATTTCCTGGCGGCCCTGGCGATCATGCCCAATGCCTCGGGCTCGGCCCTGGGCTTCGACCGGCTGGTGATGCTGGCGGCGGGGGCGAGCCGGGTGGACCAGGTGCTGTGGACGCCGGTGGCGGGTTAGGTCGCTGACGGGGACATGCCCTTGCGGCGTGTCCCCAAATCCTGGCGCGACGTTGGGGATACGGCTGGGGATACGGCTGGGGACACGCCGCAAGGGCATGTCCCCGTCAGCGGGCCGCATTGCGTCTAACGCTTCAATCCGCCATACCGCCGGCCTCATGACCGCCGCCCGCACCCTTCGCAGCGCCCAGGCGCTGGCCGACGCCGGCCTGATCGCTCCCGAGCGGTTGCCCGCGCTCGAACAGGTGGCGGCGCGCTACGCCGTGGCGATCACGCCGGACATGGCCGAGCTGATCGACCCGGCCAACGAGTCCGACCCGATCGCCCGCCAGTTCGTCCCCAGCGAGGCCGAGCTCTCGGAAGGCCCGGGCGAGGTCGCCGACCCGATCGGCGACGAGGCCCACAGCCCTGTCGAGGGGATCGTCCACCGCTACCCCGACCGCGTGCTGCTGAAGCCCACCCACACCTGCGCGGTCTATTGCCGGTTCTGCTTCCGACGCGAGGTGGTCGGCCCCGAGGGCGCGCCCAACCTGTCGCCCGAAAAGCTGGACGCGGCCTTCGCCTACATCGCCGCCCATCCGGAGATCTGGGAGGTGATCGTCACCGGCGGCGACCCGCTGGTGCTGTCGCCGCGCCGCCTGCGCGACCTCGGCCAGCGACTGGCGGCCATCGACCATGTGAAGGTCGTGCGTTTCCACACCCGCATTCCGGTGGTCGATCCGGCGGCGATCACCGACGAGATGGTCGCGGCCCTGAAGGCCAGTGGCAAGACGGTCTATGTGGCCCTGCACGCCAACCACGTCCGCGAACTGACCGACGCGGCCCGCGCCGCCGTCGCCCGGATCATCGACGCCGGCATCCCGATGCTGAGCCAGACGGTGCTGCTGAAGGGCGTCAACGACGACCCCGAGACGCTGGGCGCCCTGATGCGCGGCTTCGTCGAGACCCGCATCCGGCCCTACTACCTGCACCACGGCGACCACGCGCCGGGCACCGCCCATCTGCGCACCACGGTCGAGGAAGGCCGCGCCCTGATGCGCGCCATCCGCGGCCGGTTCTCGGGGCTCTGCCAGCCGACCTACGTGCTCGACATCCCCGACGGCCACGGCAAGGTGCCGATCGGGCCGGACTATCTGGCGGTCGAAGGCCAGGTCGAGGACCCGAACGGCGGCGCGCACGCCTATCCGCCTTCCCGATAGGGGAGAGGACTAGGCCAGCGCCTCCCCATCCTTGTGGGGATCGAGGTTCCGCGTCGGCGCCAGCACCTCGGCCGTCGGCGTGCGCGCCCCCAGTCGCTCGATCAGGTGATCGCCCACCCGCATGGCGTTGGCCACGGTGGTCAGGGTCGGGTTCACCGCGTTGGCCGAGACGAAGAAGCTGGTGTCGACCACGTACAGATTGTCCAGCTCGTGGGCCTTGCAATCGCGGTCCAGCACCGAGCTCTTCGGATCGGCCCCAAACCGCGTGGTGCCGCACTGGTGGGCGGTGCCGTACAGCGGCAGCAGCGAGTCGAACTGGAAATGGTGCTGCGAGATCGGGTGGGCGTGATCGACGAAGCCCTCCAGCGACTCCCGCAGCGTCTTCACCAGCCGGTCATGGCCCTCCAGGTTGCCGAAGGTGTAGTCCAGCGAGATGCGGCCGTCGGGATTGAGCCGCACGCGGTTGTCGCTCTGGGGCAGGTCCTCGGAGATCACCAGCATCGACAGCATGCGGTCGGCCGCCGCGCCGGCCAGGGTGTCGGGCACCAGGGCCGGCGGCAGCCAGTCCTCGACCTGGCCTTCCAGGGTCTGGCCCGACATGTATTCCAAGAGCTGGATGTGGCCCATCGGCAGGTCGTAGCCGCCGCGCGGGTCGCCCCAGTAGAAGTCGTTGACCGCCAGGGTCTTGGGGAAGGTGATGTCCTGCCGCCGGGCGGTGAGCGAGACTATGGCCGTCGAATTGTGGAACATGTAGTTGCGGCCCACCTGGTCGGAGCCGTTGGCCAGGCCGCCCGGGTGGGCGGCGTTGGCCGAGGCCTGAAGGACCACGGCGGTGTTGGCCGCGCCGGCCGCCAGCACCACGATGTCGCCGCTCCAACGCTCCTCGCCGTGCTCGGCCTGGCAGACCACCTCGGTGACCGTTTTGCCCGACGGATCCGTCTCCAGTCGCAGCACCTTGCGGCCCGTGAGCAGGGTGACGTTGGGCAGGTCCATCAGCGGCTCGACCGCCAGGGAGCGGGCGTCGGACTTGGCCTTCAGCAGGCAGGGATAGCCGCCGCAGGTCTTGCACTTGATGCAGGTGGAGGTGACCGGATGGGCCTGGTCCAGCTTGACGCCCAGCGGCAGGGAGAACGGCTTCCAGCCCTGCGTCTCCCAGTGACCCTTCAGCGCCGCCACGCCCGGATCGTGGTGGACGGCGGCGTAAGCATAGGGTGGCTCGTCGCCGTTCTCGGTGGGATCGTCGCCGCGCGCGCCGTGCACCTGCCACAGGGTCTCGGCCTCGGTGTAGTAGGGGGCCAAGTCCGTCAGGCTGATCGGCCAGGCCGGCGAGATACCGCCGGCGTGCTGGACTTCGGTGAAGTCGCGCCCGCGCATCCGCATCAAGGCCGCGCCGTAGAAGCTGGTGTTGCCGCCGACCCAGTAGTGGGTGTTGGGCGTGAACGGGTGGCCCTTCTTGTCGTACCAGCGCTCCTGGGTGCGGTAGCGGCGCTCGATGAAGACGGCCTTGGGGCTCCAGTTCTCGGCCTCGCGCGGGATGTGCTCGCCGCGTTCGAGGATCAGGATGGTCTTGCCGGTCGGGGCCAGGCGCTGGGCCAGGGTCGCGCCACCCGCCCCCGAGCCGATGATCACGATGTCGAAACGCGTCGCCATGAAGGGTCCGGAGCTGGAGTGGCGGGAAGCAGGATCAGTCGGCGGCCAGGTGGTACTTGGCCGAGCCCTTCATCAGGGCGAAGCGGACCAGGCCCTGGGGCAGGTAGTGCAGCAGGGTCGCGGCCACGACGTTGTGCCAGCCCGGCACCACCACGACCTTGCCGTGGTCGTTGGCCTTGAGGGCGGCCGCCACGACCTGGTCCGGCGTCTGGAACAGCCGCCGGGGCGCCTGCGCCATCACCGCGTCGGTGCCGTTGGCGCTGGCGAATTCGGTCTGGGTGAAGCCGGGGCAGACGGCGGTGATCTTCAGGCCGGCCGCGCGATATTCGGYGTCCAGCGCCTGGGTCAGCTTGATCATCAGGCTCTTGGCCCCCGGATAGAGGGTGTGGCCCGCCACGCCCGGGGCGAAGCCGGCCAGGGAGGCGACATTGATGATCCTGCCCCCGCCGCGCGCGGCCATGTCGGGGATCACCCCATGGGCCAGGCCGCAGGCGGTGACCACCAGGGTCATCAGGAAGTCCTGCTGCCGCGACCAGGGCACGTCGTCGAAGCTCTGGGCGATCGAGAAGCCGGCGTTGTTGACCAGCACGTCCACCCGCCGCCCTCGGGCCGCGACGGCGTCGAGCACCGTTTGGTTGGCGCCTAGCACCGACAGGTCGGCGGGCAGGGCGAAGGCGGTGACGCCGCGACGGGCGGACAGCTCGGCGGCCAAGGCCTCCAGCCGGTCGGCGCGGCGGGCCACCAGGGCCAGGTCGTGGCCGCGCGCCGCCAGGGCCCGGGCGAAGGCTTCGCCGATCCCGGACGAGGCGCCGGTGACCAGGGCCAGCGGGCGTTCGGGAGACGCAGCGGCTTCAACCATCACCCATCTCCCCAGGCCTTGCCGGCCCAAGCCCTTGTCGGCAAGCGACTATAGCCCTCCGACCTCAGCGACATAGGGAGCCCAAGCCGCGGCGAGAAAAAGGCCTCCCAGGTCGCCCTGGGAGGCCTCTTCGCCTGTCGTGAAGGCGGACGCGGTCAGGCGTTGGCGATGGCCGTGGCGATCGTGTCGGTCTGTTGGCCGGTCAGGTCCTTGGCCAGCTCGCCGACCAGCTTGGCCTCCAGCGCCTTGTGCCAGTGCTTGCGCAGCTCGCCGAGCGTCTTGGGGGCGGCGACGACGAACAGGTGCTCGAACTGGTTGGTCAGGGCCTGCTGGTTCAGCAGGGCGGCGACGCCGGCGGCGTAACCGTCCTCGGCCTTGGTGCTGTCGTCGGGGTTGGCCGCSCTGGACGGATGGCCGCCCGTGCCGCCGCCGACACCGTCGATGTCCGGGGTGGGCAGGGCCGTCAGTTCGGGCGCGTGATCGCCGGTGTTCTTGAACARCACCAGCTTCTCGCCATCGACGACGGCCACCAGGGCGCCTTTGGGAAGTATCATCGTGCGTATCCTTGAACCAATGGGGCCTGTTAACGGCCGGCGGGGACGGGAGTTGCCCTGAGGCGCACGGAAAAGGCCTCCCCGATGATCGCGCACCACCGAGTCTGTCATCCCGGACAAGTCCGGCGCAGCCGGGCGCAGGTCCGGGACCGCCGGAAGCGCCCGCGTTCACGCGTCGGTTCCGGATCTTCGCGCTACGCGCTCGTCCGGGACGACAGCCGTAAGGTATGAAATGCGAAAAGGCCTCCCAGGTCGCCCTGGGAGGCCTCGTCGTTTTCAGCGAAAGCCGCCAGCCTTACTCGGCCGCGGCCTTCTTCGCCGCCGCGCCGAACTTGGCGTGCAGCTCGCCCGAGGTGTAGCGCTTGGCCATGGTCGCGGTGGACAGCGCCTTGACCTTGTCGGCGTGGCCGGCCGAGCCGAACTGCACGAAGCGCTCCTGGCAGACCTTGCGCATGGCGTCCTTGGCCGGCTTCAGATAGGCGCGCGGGTCGAACTCGTGCGGGTGCTCGGCCAGGATCTTGCGGATCGCGCCGGTGATGGCCAGGCGGTTGTCGGTGTCGACATTGACCTTGCGCACGCCGTGCTTGATGCCGCGCTGGATTTCCTCGACCGGCACGCCCCAGGTCTGGGGAATGGCGCCGCCGTACTGGTTGATGATGTCCTGCAGGTCCTGCGGAACCGAGCTGGAGCCGTGCATCACCAGGTGGGTGTTCGGCAGGCGCTGGTGGATCTCCTCGATCACGTTCATGGCCAGGACGTCGCCGTCCGGCTTGCGCGTGAACTTGTAGGCCCCGTGGCTGGTGCCCATGGCGATGGCCAGGGCGTCGACGCCGGTCTGCTGCACGAAGTCGACCGCCTGGTCGGGATCGGTCAGCAGCTCGTCGTGGCTCAGAACGCCCTCGAAGCCGTGGCCGTCCTCGGCTTCGCCCATGCCGCTTTCCAGCGAGCCCAGCACGCCCAGCTCGCCCTCGACCGACACGCCGCAGGCGTGGGCCATCTGGACGACCCGGCGGGTGACCTCGACGTTGTACTCGTAGGTGGCCGGGGTCTTGGCGTCTTCCATCAGCGAGCCGTCCATCATCACCGAGGTGAAGCCGTACTGGATCGCCGTGGCGCAGGTGGCCGGGCCGTTGCCGTGGTCCTGGTGCATGCACACCGGGATGTTGGGATAGATCTCGGCCAGGGCGTCGATCATCTTGGCCAGCATGATGTCGTGGGCGTAGTTCCGCGCGCCGCGCGAGGCCTGGATGATGACCGGGGAATTGACGGCTTCCGCCGCCTCCATGATCGCCAGGCCCTGTTCCATGTTGTTGATGTTGAAGGCCGGCAGCGCATAGTCATGCTCCGCCGCATGATCCAGCAACTGTCTTAGCGTGATCCTCGCCACGTGGTGTTCTCCTGCAAGCGTGAGTGTTTTGGCCGTTTCTTGTTTTTGGGGCCCGACGCTAATGCGTTCTTTGCCCGGGTCGTTCTCGTCGGGTTCCTCGTCCCGACGTTGGTCGTCCTGCGCTCGTGAACCGCCCGCCCGGTCTTTCGCCGGGACGCCGCGGTCCAGATTGAAACAGTTCGGCGTCAGGCCTCGAGGGCCGCGACGCCGGGAAGGGTCTTACCTTCCATCCATTCAAGAAACGCGCCGCCGGCGGTCGAGACGAAGGTGAAATCGCCGGACACGCCCGCGTGGTTCAAGGCGGCGACCGTATCACCGCCGCCAGCAACAGCGACGATCTTACCTGACTTGGCGAGTTTAGCGGCGTGTTTTGCCGCCGAAACCGTCGCTTCGTCGAACGGGGGCACCTCGAATACACCAAGTGGGCCGTTCCAGATCAGGGTCTTGCTGGCGTCCATGGCCTCGATCAGGCGCTGGGCGCTCTTGGGGCCGGCGTCCAGGATCAGGTCGTCGGGCTGGACGTCGGCCAGGTCGCGGGTCTCGGCGTCGACGCCGGGAGCGACCTTCTTGGCCACCACCACGTCGATCGGCAGCAACAGTTCGCAGCCCGACTTTTCCGCCGTGGCGATGATCTGGCGCGCGGTGTCGGCCAGGTCCTTCTCGCAGAGCGAGCCGCCGACGTCGTGGCCCTGGGCGAACAGGAAGGTGTTGGCCATGCCGCCGCCGATCGCCAGGCGGTCCAGCTTGGCGACCAGGTTGTTCAGCAGGTCCAGCTTGGTCGAGACCTTGGAGCCGCCGACGATGCCCAGCACGGGCTTCTTCGGATTGCCCAGGGCGGCGTCCAGGGCGTCGAGTTCGCGCTGCATGGCCAGGCCCGGATAGGATGGCAGGATGCGGGCCAGGGCTTCGGTCGAGGCGTGGGCGCGGTGGGCGGCGCTGAAGGCGTCGTTGACATAGAGGTCGCCGTTTTCCGCCAGCTGGGCGGCGAAGTCGGCGTCGTTCTTTTCCTCGCCGGCGTGGAAGCGGACGTTTTCGAACAGGGCCACGCCGCCGTTCTCCATCGCGTCGACCACGGCCTTGGCCTTGGGGCCGACGGCGTCGGCGGCGAAGGCCACCTCCTGCTCCAGCAGCTTGCCCAGCGGCTCGGCGACGAAGGCCAGGCTCATCTCGGGCACGACCTTGCCCTTGGGACGGTCGAAGTGGGCCAGCAGGATGACCTTGGCGCCCTTGGTCGACAGGTAGTGGATGGTGGGCAGGGCCGCGCGCAGGCGGGTGTCGTCGGTGATCTTGCCGCCGTCGACCGGCACGTTGAAGTCCACCCGGACCAGGGCGCGCTTGCCGGCGAGATCGGCGGTGTCGAGGGTGCGGAAGGGCATGGAATTCTCCAGATCGATCAACGCGCAGCGCCAGACGCCGGCGGCAGATCGACTTTGATGGTCGTTGTGGTTTTTAGGGGGACTAGGCTTAGCCCCAGGAAAATGGCCGCCATTCCGAAGGTCACTGCCAGCGTGAGCGTCCGGGATTTGCCTCGATGCCTGAAGGCGACCACCAGCATGGCGACCAGCCAGAGCACAGCTAGGCCGAAGAGCCCCCACATGAACATGATGAAGGGGCGGAGCTCACGCTCCGCCCCCAGCATCTGAAACATGGATGGGCCGCTTAAAAGCATAGGCAGCGCCAAGAGGCCGAGGGCCCAGAGCACGATCGTTGCGATCCAAAGCCCCTTCATGCCCTCGTCTCCGATCTTAAAGGAACTTCGCCATCACCAGGGCCGTGTCGGCCATGCGGGTCGCGAAGCCCCATTCGTTGTCGTACCAGCTGAGCACGCGGACCAGCTTGCCCTCGATGACCTGGGTCTGGGGCAGGGCGGCCGTCGAGCTGGCGGCGATGTGGTTCAGGTCGTGCGAGACCAGCGGCTCGGTGGTGGTGAACAGCACGCCGTTCATGTCGCCGTCGGCGGCGGCCTGCAGGGCGGCGTTGACCTCATCCACCGTGGTGTCGCGCGACGGCACGACCTTCAGGTCGATGACCGAGACGTTCGGGGTCGGCACGCGGATCGACGAGCCGTCCAGCTTGCCCTTCAGGGCCGGCAGCACGAGGCCCAGGGCCTTGGCGGCGCCGGTCGAGGTGGGGATCATGCTCAGACCCGCGGCGCGAGCGCGGTAGAGGTCCTTGTGCATGGTGTCGAGCGTCGGCTGGTCGCCGGTGTAGCTGTGGATCGTGGTCATGTAGCCACGCTCGATGCCGACCAGGTCGTGCAGCACCTTGGCCACCGGGGCCAGGGCGTTGGTGGTGCACGAACCGTTGGAGACGATGATGTCGTCGGCGGTCAGGACGTCGTGGTTGACCTTGTAGACGATGGTCTTGTCGGCGCCGTCGGCGGGGGCCGAGACCAGCACGCGCTTGGCGCCGGCTTCCAGGTGCAGGGCGGCCTTGTCGCGGGCGGTGAAGATGCCCGTGCACTCGAACGCGATGTCGACGTTCAGGTCCTTGTGCGGCAGGTCCTTGGGGTCGCGGATCGCCGTGACCTTGATCTTGCCCAGGCCGACGTCGATCCAGTCCTCGCCCGACGTCACGACGCCCGGGAACCGGCCGTGGACGCTGTCGTAGCGCAGCAGGTGGGCGTTGGTCTCGACGGGACCCAGGTCGTTGATGGCGACGACCTCGATGTCGCGGCGCGCATGCTCGGCGATGGAGCGCAGGACGAGACGTCCGATCCGGCCGAAGCCGTTGATGGCGACGCGAATGGCCATGAGGTCTTTCTCCTAACGAGCGTTCGGCCGAGGCGACCGACGTTACCTTGATTTTGCAGCGCGTTTTGCGGTCCAGGGCGGGGAAGTCAAGCCCAAGAAACCTGCGCGAGGGCTCACATAGGATGACCTATTGTTATCCGCACCGTTTCATCGCCCAATTGTCGCCATGGCGGGTGGCGAAGCGGACGGCAGTCTATATGTTGCGCCGCATGAAGTTGGGACGATGCCGATGACCCCGGGCGAAGGGAACGCCCTCGAGCTGGCCGCGCGACGCCTGGAGCGCGCCGTCAGCCAGCTGGAACAGAAGATCACGGCTGAGCGCACCGCGCGTCTGGCCGCGTTCTCGGCCGCCGCCGCGGCCGCCTCGGCCTCGGGGTCTGACGATCCGGGCTTGTTCGACGTCGAAGCCGAGTCCAAGGCCGCGCGTCTGGCCGTCGATCTGGAAGCCGCCCGGGCCCGCGAAAAGGCCCTGGAAGAGGCCGGCGAACAGGCCTCCGAAGCCCTGGGCCGCGCCATCGCCGAGATCCGCGCCGCCCTGGGCGACGAGAGCCTGATCACCGAAGGCGTCCACGACGACGAGGAAGACTTCGAGGACGAAGGCGCCGAAGCGGGCGACCTGTTCGGCGGTCTAGACGATGACGGCGTCACGGAACGGGAGGCCTGAGTCATGGCCCAACTGACCATCCAGGTGAACGGCCGCCCCTACACCGTCGGCTGCGAGGACGGGCAGGAAGCCCACCTGCTGGAGATCGCCCGCCTGTTCGATCGCCAGGTCCGCCAGGTCAGCCAGGACGTCGGCCAGCTGGGCGAGACCCGGCTGTTCCTGATGGGCGCCCTGCTGCTGGCCGACGAGTTGAGCGACCTGAAGCTGCGCCTGGCCCAYGCCCAGTCCGAACTGGCCCGTCTGCAGACCGAACAGACCCGCGTCGAGATCCGCGCCATCAAGGCCCTGGACGCGGCCTCCGAGAAGATCGAGGCGCTGGTTCAGGGGTAGGCGGCAAACGGTCCGCTCTCTCCTTGGTCC
>NZ_JBFTZS010000104.1:0-12149 GCF_056406675.1 Caulobacter sp. P1_B12_2
GCAGGCCGGTGGCCAGAAGCAGGCTCTGATCAATCGTCTGACCGAAATCTACGGCCCGGACGAGGAACTGCCGGAAACCGAGGAAGAGCTGGTCGAACTGGCTCGCAACCTCGGCAAGGGCGTTCCGATCGCCACGCCGGTGTTCGACGGTGCGCGCATCGGCGACATCGAGGACCATCTGCGGATGGCCGGCCTCGATCCGTCGGGTCAGTCGATCCTGTTCGACGGCCAGACCGGCGACCAGTTCAAGCGTCCGGTCACGGTCGGCTACATCTACATGCTGAAGCTGCACCACTTGGTCGACGACAAGATCCACGCCCGTTCGATCGGTCCGTACTCGCTCGTCACGCAACAGCCGCTGGGTGGTAAGGCCCAGTTCGGCGGTCAGCGCTTCGGGGAAATGGAAGTGTGGGCTCTGGAAGCCTACGGCGCGGCCTACACCCTGCAGGAAATGCTGACGGTGAAGTCCGACGACGTGGCCGGCCGGACCAAGGTCTACGAGTCGATCGTCCGTGGCGACGACACGTTCGAAGCCGGTATCCCGGAAAGCTTCAACGTGCTGGTCAAGGAAATGCGCTCGCTCGGCCTGAACGTCGAGCTGGAGAACAGCTGATCCGGATCTCCCTCTCCCGCCGGATGGCGGGGGAGGGGCCCATCAGCCCGCTCTCCGACTTTGAATTTTCGCGGGTAGTCCCGCAGAAGGAACCAAGATGAACCAGGAAGTCCTGAACATCTTCAATCCGGTCCAGGCCGCTCCGACCTTCGACCAGATCCGCATTTCGCTGGCCTCGCCGGAAAAGATCCGCTCGTGGTCGTTCGGCGAGATCAAGAAGCCTGAAACCATCAACTACCGCACGTTCAAGCCCGAGCGTGACGGCCTGTTCTGCGCCCGTATCTTTGGCCCGACCAAGGACTACGAATGCCTGTGCGGCAAGTACAAGCGCATGAAGTACAAGGGCATCATCTGCGAAAAGTGCGGTGTTGAAGTCACCCTGGCCCGCGTCCGTCGCGAGCGCATGGGTCACATCGAACTGGCCTCGCCGGTCGCCCACATCTGGTTCCTGAAGTCGCTGCCGTCGCGTATCGCCATGATGCTCGACATGCCGCTGAAGGACATCGAGCGCGTCCTGTACTTCGAATACTACATCGTCACCGAGCCGGGCCTGACCCCGCTGAAGCAGCACCAGCTGCTCAGCGAGGACGACTTCATGCGCGCCCAGGACGAGTATGGCGACGACAGCTTCACCGCCGAGATCGGCGCCGAAGCCGTCCAGAACCTGCTGAAGGCCATCGACCTCGACAAGGAAGCCGATCGCCTGCGCGAAGAGCTGGCCGGCACCGTGTCGGACATGAAGCAGAAGAAGTTCAGCAAGCGCCTGAAGATCCTCGAAGCCTTCTCCGAGTCGGGCAACCGCCCGGAATGGATGGTTCTGACGGTCGTCCCGGTCATCCCGCCGGAACTGCGCCCGCTGGTGCCGCTGGACGGCGGCCGCTTCGCGACCTCGGACCTGAACGACCTGTATCGCCGGGTCATCAACCGTAACAACCGCCTCAAGCGCCTGATCGAGCTGCGCGCCCCCGACATCATCATCCGCAACGAAAAGCGGATGCTGCAAGAGTCGGTCGACGCCCTGTTCGACAACGGCCGTCGCGGTCGCGTCATCACCGGCGCCAACAAGCGTCCGCTGAAGTCGCTGGCCGACATGCTGAAGGGCAAGCAAGGCCGCTTCCGCCAGAACCTGCTGGGCAAGCGCGTCGACTATTCGGGCCGTTCGGTCATCGTCGTGGGTCCGGACCTGAAGCTGCATGAGTGCGGCCTGCCCAAGAAGATGGCTCTGGAGCTGTTCAAGCCGTTCATCTATGCGCGCCTGGACGCCAAGGGCCTGTCGGGCACCGTCAAGCAGTCCAAGCGCATGGTCGAGCGCGAACAGCCCCAGGTGTGGGACATCCTCGAAGAGGTTATCCGCGAACACCCGGTGATGCTGAACCGCGCGCCGACGCTTCACCGTCTGGGCATCCAGGCGTTCGAGCCGAAGCTGATCGAGGGCAAGGCCATCCAGCTGCACCCGCTGGTCTGCGCCGCCTTCAACGCCGACTTCGACGGCGACCAGATGGCCGTCCACGTCCCGCTGAGCCTCGAGGCCCAGCTGGAAGCGCGCGTCCTGATGATGTCGACCAACAACATCCTGTCGCCCGCCAACGGTCGCCCGATCATCGTGCCGTCGCAGGACATCGTCCTGGGTCTGTACTACCTGTCGGTCGCTCGCGAAGGTGAGCCGGGTGAAGGCAAGATCTTCGCCGACCTGGGCGAAATCGAAGCCGCCATGGACGCCGGCGTCGTCAGCCTGCACGCCAAGATCAAGTCGCGCTTCACGGAAATGGACGCCGACGGCGTCGTCCGTCGCCGGGTGATCGACACCACCCCGGGCCGGATGAAGATCGCCGCCCTTCTGCCGCAGCACACCGCGATCGGTCACCGACTGATCGAGAAGGCGCTGACCAAGAAGGAAATCGGCAACCTGATCGACATCGTCTACCGCCACTGCGGTCAGAAGGCGACGGTGATCTTCGCCGACCAGATCATGGGTCTGGGCTTCAAGGAAGCGGCCAAGGCCGGCATCTCCTTCGGCAAGGATGACATCATCATCCCCAAGCGGAAGGAAGTGATCGTCGCTGAAACCCGCACCCTGGCTGAAGAGTACGAGCAACAGTACGCCGACGGCCTGATCACCAAGGGCGAGAAGTACAACAAGGTCGTTGACGCCTGGGCCAAGGCCACCGATCGCGTCGCCGACGAGATGATGGCCGAGCTTCAGATGAAGCATAAGGACGAGAACGGCCGCGAGAAGGAGATCAACTCCATCTACATGATGGCCCACTCCGGCGCTCGTGGTTCGCAAGCCCAGATGAAGCAGCTCGGCGGGATGCGCGGCCTGATGGCCAAGCCCTCCGGCGAGATCATCGAGACCCCGATCGTCTCGAACTTCAAGGAAGGCCTGACCGTTCAGGAGTACTTCAACTCGACCCACGGCGCCCGTAAGGGCCTGGCGGACACCGCGCTGAAGACCGCCAACTCGGGTTACCTGACCCGTCGTCTGGTCGACGTCGCGCAGGACTGCATCATCGTCGAGGAAGACTGCGGCACCACGCGGGGCATCACCCTGCGCGCCGTGGTCGAAGGCGGCGACGTGCTGGTCTCGCTGGGCGCTCGCGTCCTGGGCCGTTTCTCGGCCGAGGACATCCGCGACCCCGCCACCGGCGAGATCGTGGTTCCGGCCGACACCTACCTGACCGAGAACATGGCCGACCTGATCGAAGCCGCTGCGGTGCAGTCGGTGAAGGTCCGCTCGGTCCTGACCTGCGAAGCCAAGGTCGGCGTCTGCGGCGCCTGCTACGGCCGCGACCTGGCCCGCGGTACGCCGGTCAACATCGGTGAAGCGGTCGGCGTCATCGCCGCCCAATCCATCGGCGAGCCCGGCACCCAGCTGACGATGCGGACCTTCCACATCGGCGGCACCGCCCAGGTGGCCGAGCAGTCGTTCTTCGAAAGCAGCAACGACGGTACGGTCCGCGTGACCGGCGCCACCGTGACCGGTTCGGACGGCTTCCTGGTCGTCATGAGCCGCAACACGGCCGTGAGCGTGCTGGTCGACGGCAAGGAACGCGAGAACTACAAGCCGCCGTACGGCGCGCGTCTGAAGATCAAGGACGGCGACAAGGTGAAGCGTGGCCAGCGTCTGGCCGATTGGGACCCCTACACCACCCCGATCATCACCGAAGTGGCCGGCAAGATCCGCGCGGAAGACCTGGTGGACGGCTTCTCCGTCCGCGAGGAAACCGACGAAGCCACCGGCATCGCGCAACGCGTGATCGCCGACTGGCGGACCTCGGCCCGTGCTTCGGACCTGCGTCCGGCGATGGGCGTTCTGGCCGAAGACGGCTCGTACGTCCGCCTGGCCAACGGCGGCGAGGCTCGCTACCTGATGTCGGTCGGCGCCATTCTGTCCGTCGGTGACGGCGACATGGTCAAGCCGGGCGAGGTCATCGCGCGGATCCCGACCGAAGGCGCCAAGACCCGGGACATCACCGGTGGTCTGCCGCGCGTCGCCGAACTCTTCGAAGCCCGCCGTCCCAAGGACTGCGCGGTCATCGCGGAAATGGACGGCCGTGTCGAATTCGGCAAGGATTACAAGAACAAGCGCCGTATCAAGATCACCCCGGAAGTCGACGCTGACGGCAACCAGGGCGAAGCGGTCGAGTTCCTGATCCCCAAGGGCAAGCACATCGCGGTGCACGATGGCGACTTCATCGCGCGCGGCGAGTACATCATCGACGGCAACCCGGATCCGCACGACATCCTGCGCATCCTGGGCGTCGAGGCCCTGGCCAACTTCCTCGTGGACGAAATCCAGGAGGTCTATCGACTGCAGGGCGTGCCGATCAACGACAAGCACATCGAGACGATCGTTCGTCAGATGCTGCAGAAGGTCGAGATCCTCGAGCCGGGCGATACGGGTCTGATCAAGGGCGATCACCTCGACAAGCCCGAGTTCTACGTCGAGCAGGACAAGGCTGTCGCCCGCGGCGGCCGTCCGGCCACGACGCAGCCCGTGCTGCTCGGCATCACCAAGGCGAGCTTGYAGACCAAGAGCTTCATCTCGGCCGCGTCGTTCCAGGAAACGACCCGCGTCCTGACCGAAGCCTCGGTGCACGGCAAGACCGACACCCTGGAAGGCCTGAAGGAAAACGTCATCGTGGGTCGCCTGATCCCCGCCGGTACGGGTTCCTACCTGCGCAGCCTGCAGCGCGTCGCCGCCAAGCGCGACGAGCAGCTGGCCCAGCAGCGCGAAGACGCGATGGAGCCGCTGCCCGCGGTCATCGCCGAAGAAGCCTAGGCTTCCTTCGAGGACTGAAAACGGAACGGCCCGGGAGCGATCCCGGGCCGTTTCTTTTTGGTCGGTGCGGGGGCGTTCCCGCGTCCGCCCTAACCCCGCAACACCGCCAGCCGCTCCAGCCGCGGCCCCGCGAAGTCCAGGAACGCCCGCACCAGCGGCGGCATGAACCGTCCGCCCACCGCCACCAGCTGCACCGGCAGGGGCGGGGGTTCGAAGTCGGGCAGCAGGCGAACCAGCCGTCCCGCCGCCAGATCCTCGGCCACCTGGTAGGACAGCGCCCTGCCGATTCCGCGCCCGGTCAGCATCGCCGCCAGGGCCGCCTCGACATTGTTGACCCGCAGCCGGGGCTCCAGCCGCACGGCCCGCGCCTTGCCCTGCTTCTCGAAYCGCCACTCTGGCGAGGCCGAGACCACGGTGGTCAGGATCATGTCGTGCTCGGCCAGGTCGGCGGGCTCCACCGGCGTGCCGCGCTGGGCCAGATAGTCGGGCGAGGCCACCACCAGGCGGCTCACCTCGCCCAGCTTGCGGACCAGCAGGTTGGAATCGGCCAGCGGCCCGATCCGCAGGGCCACGTGCAGCTCGCCTTCGATCAGATCCAGATTGCGGTCGTGTAGGGTCAGGTCGGCCTGGACGCCGGGATGCTGGGCCAGGAAGTCGGCGACGACCGGGGTCAGGTGGCGGCCGCCGAACACGGTCGGGCCGGTGATCCGCAGCGTGCCGCGCACGGCGTCGGGGGCGGGCGCCTGGAGGGCGGTCTCGTAGTCGGCCAGCAGGCGCCGGGCCCGCTCGGCCAGGTCGCGGCCGGCCTCGGTGGGGGCCAGGCGCCGGGTCGTGCGCTCGATCAGCCGCGCCCCCATCCGTTCTTCCAGCGCCGCCAGGGCCCGGGTCATGGCGGCGGGCGAACGCCGCAGCTTGCGACCCGCCGCGGCCAGGCCGCCGGCGTCGATCACCGCGACCAGCAGGGCCAGCTCGTCCAGACGATCCATTTCATAATCCGCAATTATATCTTGCCGATTTGCTCAATTCATTCCGTACAGCGCAAGAGCGAAACTCCCCCATCGCAATAAGGGGAGTGCTCTCATGGCCAAGGCCGAAATCGTCCTGCACGGAACGCCCCTGTCAGGGCACACCCACCGCGTCGCCCTGCTGCTCAACGCCCTGGGCCTGGCCTATCGTTTCGCCGAAGCACCCAAGGACGTTCGCGTCTCACCGGCCTTTCTGGCCCTCAATCCGCTGGGCCAGATCCCGGTGCTGCAGGACGGCGACCTGACCCTGGCCGACAGCAACGCCATCCTCGTTTATCTCGTCCGCCGCTACGCCCCGGACAGCGCCTGGCTGCCGCAGGAGCCGGTGGCCGCCGCCCACGTCCAGCGCTGGCTGTCGGTCGCGGCTGGCGAGGTCATGCACGGCCCGGCCATCGCCCGGATGATCGTCCTGTTCGACTTCCCCGACGATCTGGCGCGCGCCGGCCGCATCGCCGACCGGATCCTGACCTTCATGGACGGCCATCTGTCGGACCGCGTGTTCCTGGCCGCCGACCACGTCACCATCGCCGACCTGGCCTGCTACTCCTACGTCGCCCACGCCCCGGACGGCGGCGTGGCGCTGGAGCCCTATCCGGCCGTGCGCGCCTGGCTGGCCCGGGTCGAGGCCCAGCCCTGGTTCCAGCCGATCCCTGACTTCGCCAAGGCCGGGTGAGATGGCCAGTTTCGAGGCGGCCCCGTTCCATCGCGGAGAGCGGATCGCCCAGGTCCTGGCCGGGACGGGCGCGCCGGGCATGACCGGCATCCGGCCGTTCATGCCCGACCAGCACCGCGAGTTCTTCGGCCTGCTGCCCTACCTGTTTATCGCGACGACCGACGCGGAAGGCTGGCCGGTCGCCACCGTGCTGACCGGCCGGCCCGGCTTCATCCAGAGCCCCGACCCCACCACCCTGACCGTCGCCGCCCTGCCTCGCGCGAGAGAACCGGGCGCCGAACTGTTCGCCGCGGGACAGCCGTTCGGAGCCCTGGGCCTGGACTTCGCCACCCGCCGCCGCAACCGCGTCAACGGCCTGATCACCGGGGCGGCAGAGGGCGGGCTGACGCTGGAGGTGCTCCAGAGCTTCGGCAACTGCCCGCAGTACATCCAGACCCGCGCGGTGGCGGCGGGGCCCGCCTCGATCCTGCCGGCCGAGACGATCGCCTTTCCGACCTCCGAGGCCCTGGCCCAGATCGCCCGCGCCGACACGATGTTCGTGGCGACCAATGCGGGCGGCGCCGATGGACGCCTGGAGAACGGCGGCGTCGACATCTCGCATCGCGGCGGCCTGCCGGGCTTCGTCAAGGCGGCGGGCGACGTGCTGACCATCCCCGACTTCCGAGGCAACCGGTTCTTCAACACCCTGGGCAACCTGGTGCTGGACCCCCGCGCGGCCCTGCTGTTCGTCGATTTCGAGACCGGCGACCTGCTGCACCTGCAAGGCCGGGTCGAGATCGACTGGGAGCCGCCCGGCGGCGAATGGCCCGAAGGCGTCCAGCGCCAGTGGCGGTTCAAGGTCGAGCGCGCTTGGCGCCGGCCCGCCGCCCTGCCGCTGCGCTGGACGTTCAGCGAGTATTCGCCAGTGACGCTGAACACGGCCGCCTGGAACGCCGCGCCAATGCTTGTCGCCTGAGGCACGGTCTAAGGGTGCGGCGCAACGTCGCGATTTTCCCCTGTCAGACCAATGGACCGCAAGGTTAAGCCTTGCTTGAGATGTCGCGGTGCAAACCGGAACCAGGTTTCCCCCCAAACATCGGCGCCCCAATGCGTTCAGACATCTCCACCAAGGTCAGCCTCACGGTTGTGGCGGCCTTCATGACCCTGTTGCTGGCCTTGCTGGCGATCGTCGGCAAGAGCTCGCTGGACTTCGCCAAGTCGCAGGCGGTCAGCCAGCAGGAGGCCGCCATGCGCGTGGCCTGGGACACGGTCGGCGGACAGGGCGCGACCTTCGCGCGCGAGGGCGACAAGCTGACGGTGGGCGGCAAGGCCCTGAACGGGGACATCGCCATGGTCGACCACGTCAAGGACCTGGTCGGCGGCACGATGACCATCTTCCTGGGCGACACCCGCATCGCCACCAACGTCCAGAAGCCGGACGGCAGCCGCGGCGTGGGCACGCCCTTGGCCAAGGGGCCGGTCTACGACGCCGTGCTGGGCCGGGGCGAGCCCTATCGCGGCGAAGCCAAGGTCCTGGGCAAGCCGTATTTCGCCGCCTACGACCCGATCAAGAACGCCTCGGGCGAGGTGATCGGCATCCTGTACGTCGGCGTGGCCAAGGCCGACTATTTCCAGCCGGTCTATCGCCAGCTGATCTGGCTGGCGGTGGCCGGCGTGGTGCTGGCCGGCCTGGGCGTCGCCGCCTCGGTGACCGTGGTCCGCCGCCAGCTGTCGCCGCTGCGCGACCTGCGTGACGCCATGAAGCAGGTGATGGGCGGCGACCTGACCGTCGCCCTGCCGTTCGCCGGACGCCGCGACGACATCGGCCTGATGGCCGACGCGGTCCACGCCTTCCGCGACGAGGCCCGCGAGAAGGGCCGCATCGAGGCCGACGCCGAGACCCATCGCCAGACCGCCGAGGCCGAGCGCCGTCTGTCCGCCGATCGCGACAGCCAGCAGGCCCAGCAGCAGGCCCTGGTCGTGACGCGCCTGGCCCATGGCCTGGACCGGCTGTCGGCCGGCGACCTGACCGTGCGCCTGAACGAAGCCTTCGCCCCCGACTACGAGCGCCTGCGCGCCGACTTCAACCAGGCTGTCGAACGCCTCGAAGGCGCCCTGGGCGCGGTGATCTCCGCCGTGGGCGGTCTGACCTCGGGCGCCAACGGCATCGCCGGCGCGGCCGGCGACCTGTCGACCCGCAGCGAGCAGCAGGCCGCCAGCCTGGAGGAAGCCGCCGCCGCCCTGACCGAGATCACCAACGCCGTCCGCGTGGCCGCAGACGGCGCGCGCGGGGCCCGCGAGGCGGTCGGCCAGGCCCAGGCCGAGGCCGGTCGCTCGCGCACCGTCGTCGACGAGACCATCAAGGCGATCAGCGGCATCGAGGCCTCCTCGCATCAGGTGGCCCAGATCATCGGCGTGATCGACGAGATCGCCTTCCAGACCAACCTGCTGGCCCTGAACGCCGGGGTCGAGGCCGCCCGCGCGGGCGACGCCGGCCGCGGCTTCGCGGTCGTGGCGCAAGAGGTGCGGGCCCTGGCCCAGCGCTCGGCCGACGCCGCCAAGGAAATCAAGGTCCACATCGCCGACTCCGCCCGCCAGGTCGAGGCCGGCGTCGTGCTGGTCGGCCGCACCGGCGAGGCCCTGCAGAAGATCGCCGGTCAGGTCGGGGCCATCGACGGCGTCATCGGCCAGATCGCCGCCTCGGCCGCCGAACAGGCCTCGGGCCTGACGGAGGTCAATTCCGCCGTCAGCCAGATGGACCAGGCCACCCAGAGGAACGCCGCCATGGTCAATCGCTCGGCCGCCGACAGCATGACCCTGGTGCGTGAGGTCGAGGGCCTGGCCGCCCTGATCAGCCACTTCAAGGTGGGCGCGGTCAGCGCTGGTCGTTCTGGCGCTCGGATTGCTTCAGACGCGCATCGGCCTTCCTTGCATCGTCCAGCCGCTTAAGCGCCTGCTGCTCGGCCGACCGCGATCGGCCCAGCCCGTCCTGCGACGCCCCCAGCACCCAGGGGATGTCCTTGCCCTTGCCCGGATCGTCGCGATTGCGATGGTCGACGCCGAGGCCCATCGGCGCGTCGCGATAGGCCCGGTCGGCCTGCTGCTTCAGCGCCTGGGCGTCGAAGCCTCGTCGCTTGGCCCCGTCCATCGGGGCGTCGTAGACGGGCGCGTTGCGGGCCGTCGCGCCGAACTTCTCGTCGCACTTCTCCTGCTCACGCCGGTTCAGGCCGACGGCCTCGGCGTTGGCGCAGCCGGCGGCGCTGCCGCGCAGGGCGGTGCGAAGGTCGCCGCGCGGCCCCTCCGGCAGCGGCGCGGGATGGGCCCCGGTCTCGCGATTGGCGGGCGCGGGCGGTCCCGGAACCGGCGCGACGCCCAACGGCCGCACCCAGGGCGGGGCGACCAGGCGCGGCGCGCGCGGCTGTACCGGCAAAGCCGCGGTGGCGCGGTCAGGGCCGGCCACGGTCTCCGGCGTCGGCCGGCGAGGCACGAGATCGCGCTCCAAGGTGACGCTGATAGCGTCCTCGTCGTTCGACCGATCCTGGAATCGCGTCATCACCGGCCAGCCCAGGGCGACCATGATCATGGCGTGCAGCAGCAGCGACCCGCAGAACACGGCGCTGTTTCTCAACCGGGTTCTGCGCGCCTTGGATTGGGACAAGCTGGGCTCGATGGGAACGGGGCCGCGAGGTTTGCCACCTCGAGTGGCGAAACCGTGGCCGCTGAACGTTAGATGGGATCCCCGATCGCTTGCGCCACTAGGGTTTTCAGGGATCGATCCCTGCCGCATCGACCCAGCCGGCGGCCCGGACGGCGCGCGGCGCGCGTGCGACCTCAGGTGGCGAAAGCGTGGCCGTTAGCGGGTCGTTAACCGACGCAAACCCGTGAAATGACTCGGCATTGACGTACGATGCGTTCGCGAGTAGTTTCCGCGCTCTTTTCGAGGCGGACCCTGTCCGTCCTGATGAGCGCCCGTCCCTTACCCGACGGATCAGCCCGCCGGAACGCTACCCGCGTCCCGGCGAGTTTCGTGTTTATCAGGTCCCCCACCGGGGCCGAGAAAGCCGGAATATCACGACTAGGACCCGAAGCGCCTCGGCCGACAGGCACACGCTTCCATCAGAGCAGAGACTTAATGCCTACCGTCAACCAGCTCATCCGCAAACCGCGCCAGCCTAAGCCGGTCCGGAACAAGGTGCCGGCCCTCAAGGGCTGCCCTCAACGTCGCGGCGTTTGCACCCGCGTCTACACGACGACCCCGAAGAAGCCGAACTCGGCTCTGCGTAAGGTCGCCAAGGTCCGTCTGACCACCGGCATCGAAGCCGTTTGCTACATCCCGGGCGAAGGCCACAACCTGCAGGAGCACTCGGTGGTGCTCATCCGCGGCGGCCGCGTCAAGGATTTGCCCGGCGTCCGCTATCACATCCTGCGCGGCGTCCTCGACACCCAAGGGGTCAAGGATCGTAAGCAGCGTCGTTCGCTCTACGGCGCCAAGCGTCCGAAGTAAGGAATAGAAGAAGATGTCCCGCCGCCGTCGCGCCGAGAAACGCCAAGTCCTGCCGGATCCCAAGTTTGGAGATCTGATTGTCACGAAGTTCATGAACTACGTGATGTACGAGGGCAAAAAAGCCGTCGCCGAAAACATCATCTATGGTGCTTTCGACATCCTGGAAAACAAGCGCAAGGACCAAGGTCCGCTTGAGACCTTCCACTCCGCCCTGGACAACGTCGCCCCGGCGATCGAAGTCCGGTCGCGTCGCGTTGGCGGCGCCACCTATCAGGTGCCCGTGGAAGTCCGTCCGGACCGTCGTCGTGCCCTGGCCATCCGTTGGCTGGTGACCGCCGCCCGCAAGCGCGGCGAGAACACCATGACCGAAAAGCTGGCCGGTGAGCTGCTCGACGCCTCCAACAACCGCGGCACCGCGGTGAAGAAGCGCGAAGACACGCACAAGATGGCTGAAGCCAACCGGGCGTTCTCGCACTACCGCTGGTAACCTTTCTTACCAGCACTCTTTCAGGCGCGGGCGGTTTGCGATAAACCGCCCTTCGGCATCATGGCGCACATCGACGCCGGAAAGACGACGACGACCGAGCGGATCCTGTATTACACGGGTAAGTCGCACAAGATCGGCGAAGTCCACGACGGCGCCGCGACCATGGACTGGATGGACCAGGAACAAGAGCGCGGCATCACCATCACGTCGGCCGCGACGACCGCTTTCTGGAAAGAAAAGCGCCTCAACATCATCGACACCCCAGGCCACGTCGACTTCACCATTGAAGTCGAGCGTTCCTTGCGCGTTCTCGACGGCGCCGTGACGGTGCTGGACGGCAACGCCGGCGTCGAGCCGCAAACCGAAACCGTCTGGCGCCAGGCCGACAAGTACAACGTTCCGCGTATCGTGTTCGTCAACAAGATGGACAAGATCGGCGCCGACTTCGACAAGTCGGTCGAGTCGATCCGCGACCGCCTGGGCGCCAAGGCCGTGCCGATCCAATTCCCGATCGGTTCGGAAAACACCCTCAGCGGCCTGGTCGACCTGGTCCGCATGAAGGCCGTCGTCTGGGACAATGACGCCC
>NZ_JBFTZS010000105.1:0-11524 GCF_056406675.1 Caulobacter sp. P1_B12_2
GCGTGGTGGAGGTCGTCGGATCGCCCCGCCAGCTGGCCGGGCCGCGCCCGGACTGCGCGCCCGACGCGGTCCTGCGGGACGGCGTCTGTTTCGCGGCCGGCATCGCCGTGCTGGCGTCCCA
Organism: Caulobacter sp. P1_B12_2; assembly: GCF_056406675.1. Lineage (NCBI taxonomy): Bacteria > Pseudomonadati > Pseudomonadota > Alphaproteobacteria > Caulobacterales > Caulobacteraceae > Caulobacter > Caulobacter sp. P1_B12_2. Next base: position 122 of record NZ_JBFTZS010000105.1, read on the forward strand.
GTCCGCCCTCAAGGAGCTGGACGTGATCGGCGCCAAGCGGCCGGTCGCGCCCGGCGCGCGGCTGACGACCAAGGAGACCGAGCAATATGTGCTCAAGCGCAAGAGCAAGGCGGGCTTCAAGGCCGACAAGCGCTGGTTCGACAAGTCCACCCTCTCGGCCCCGCCGGGCTGCGGCCTGACCAGCCCCGTCGATTTCGAGGTCGAGCCCGGCGACCGGGTTCACGAGCGGGCCCTGGCCGGCTGCGGCGCGCCGCCCGCGCCCGCGCCGGTGGCGATCTACGAGGCCTATGGCGCGAGCCTGCCCGTGGTCCAGGGCAACCGCCCCGGCTGCGCCGAGAAGGGCGAGCAACTGCTGGGCAACGCCTGCTTCACCGAGGTGATCGCCTGGATGCGCGCCCGCAAGATCCCCAAGACCGAAGCCCTGGTGCTGGAGCGGCCCGCCGGCCCGGGCGCGCGGATCAACAGCGGCGGCCCGATCAGCTATTCCTTCGCCGACGTCTGGGCCAACCCCGACGGCACGTTCAAGGCCGACCGCAAGCGCTCCTATTCGGCGCAGATCCGCTCGAACGGCTGCGCGAACGTCACCGACGACGGCCCCGAGGCCAGCGGGCTGACCCTGGTTCGTCGCGACGGCGGGGTGATGGCCCAGGCCTATCAGTGGGTGGCCTGCCCGGTGCGGTAGGGGAGCGGTTCGATGGACATGACGCGCAGGGGCGTGGCGACGGGCCTCGTGGCGGCGAGCGCGCTTCCGGGTCTGGCCCGGGGACAGGCCGCGCCGGCGGTCGCGGCGGCGAGCCCCCAGACCCGCCTGTTCCTGGAGGGCCGCTACCTGCCCGTATGGCGGGCCGTCCAGGCGGCGCCGAAGAATCCGGGCCTGCAGCAGATGGCGTCCTTCCTCGGCGACGAGGCCGCGGCCCTGGTCTCCGCCGGCCTGGGACCCGTGGACGACGCGCCCCTGCCGGCCGATGCGACCGCCCAGGACGCGTTGGCCGCCATCGTCGAGGCGGCGCGCGACCGCCGCGTGGTCATGCTCAACGAAGCTCACGTCGCCTCGCGCCACCGCGGGTTCCTGGCGCGGGTGCTCCGGGCCCTGCGGCCGCTGGGCTTCGACGTCCTGGCCGCCGAGGACTTCATCAACAGTCGAGAGCCCGGCGCGCCGAACGTGCGGAGCTACAAGGCCGGCGACGCCCTGAATCCGAGTTTCGGCTACTACCTTCACGACCCGGTCTACGCCGAGGCGGTCCGCGAGGCGGCCGGCCTGGGCTATCGACTGGCGTCCTACGAACAGCGGTCGGACCAGCGTGTGAGCGGCGAGGAGCGACTGGCCGCCATGGCGCGCCGCGAGACGGCCGAGACCGACAACTTCATCGCCGACGTTCTGACGCCGAACCCGGGGTCTCGGGTCCTGGTCCATTGCGGCTATTCCCACCTGCGCAAGACCCCCGACCATCGCGGCTCCTCGTGGTTCGCCGCTCGGTTGCGCGAGACGTCGGGGATCGATCCGCTCTGCGTCTCCCAGGCCTATACCGGTTCGTTCGCGCCCCACGGCGCCGATCCGCCGATGACGACGGCGGTGCTGGAGCGCTTCAGGCCCGTCGATTCGATCGTGGTGCGTGGAGCGGACGGCTGGATCGGAGCGCGATCGGCGGGGGCCGACCTGGCCGTGTTCCATCCGCCCCTGGCCGACGTCGCCGGTCGTCCTGGCTGGCTGGCGGCCGATCCCGCGCGCCGCCGGGTGGAGGTCGCCACGCCGGGCCCCCGCGAGGCGACGGTCGTTCTCCAGGCCATCCATGCGGTCGATCCCGACCTGGCCATCCCGGCCGATCAGTGGGTGCTGGCGCCGGACGCCGCCTCGGCCGTGCTGTTCCTGCGGCCCGGCGTCTATCGCCTGCGGCTGGAGACCGAGACCGGCTTTGTCCCGCTCAGGACGGTGACGGTCTGACCGCGACTAAAGTCTGACGCCTCTCGCCCTCTGCTGCGTTAGCGGTATCATCGGTCAAGGGCGCGACAGCACGCCGAGCCGAACGGGGAAGCGAATGAACCAGGGACCCTTCGAGCCTCGCGTGTCCCGCCGCGTCTCGCGCGTCGCCGGCGGACTGGCTGCGTCGCTGCTGTTGGCCCAGGCCGCCTTCGCCGACATGCCCCGCCTGGAAACCCAGGGCACGGCCCAACGGCTGAGCGTCGACGGCAAGCCGATCCTGGTGATCGGCGGCGAGCTGGGCAATTCCAGCGCCTCCAGCCGGGCCTACATGGCCCGGTACTGGCCCAAGCTGAAGGCGATGAACCTCAACACCGTGCTAGCGCCGGTGTCGTGGGAGCTGATCGAGCCGAAGGAGGGGGCCTACGACTTCGCCAGCGTCGACGACCTGCTGAAGGACGCCCGCGCCCAGGACATGCACCTGGTGCTGCTGTGGTTCGGGGCCTGGAAGAACAGCATGTCGACCTACGTCCCGTCGTGGGTGAAGCGTGACGACGTTCGTTTCCCGCGCGCCAAGGCGGCCCCCAATCCAGGGCAGGCTAACGGGGTCAGCCAGGAGATCCTCTCGGCCTTCGGGGCCAACACCCGCGACGCCGACGCCAAGGCCTATGCCGCCCTGCTGGCCCACCTGAAGGTCGCCGACGCCAAGGGCACGGTGTTGATGGTCCAGGTCGAGAACGAGATCGGCATGCTGCCGGTGGCCCGCGAATGGGGCCCCGAGGCCAACGCCGCCTGGGCCGCGCCCGTGCCGGCCAAACTGCTTCAGCGCTTGGCCTCCGGCGGGACCGCCATCGAGCCCGAGCTGCGCGCCCTGTGGTCGGCCCACGGCGCGAGGACCTCCGGGACCTGGGCCCAGGTGTTCGGCGACGCCGAGGCCGGCCAGGAGGTGTTCACCGCCTGGTTCTACGCCCGCTACACCGACGCGGTGACCCGGGCCGGCAAGGCGGCCTATCCGCTGCCGATGTACGTCAACGTCGCCCTGAACCGGGCCGGCAAGGCGCCGGGAGAGTATCCCAGCGGCGGGCCGCTGCCGCACCTGATCGACGTCTGGAAGACCGGCGCGCCCAGCGTCGACCTGATCTCGCCCGACATCTACTTCCCGAACTTCAATGACCTGGCGGGCCGCTACAAGCGCCCGGACAATGCGCTGTTCATCCCCGAAGCCAACAATGTCGGCGCGCCCGAGACGCCGGCCAACGCCTTCTATGCGATCGGCAAGCTGGACGCGTTCGGCTTCTCGCCGTTCCAGGTCGAGAACGCCGACCCCAAGGCGCAGGAGGCCGTGACCCAGGCCTATGGCGTGCTCAAGCAACTGACTCCGGCGATCCTGGCGGCCCAGGGGCTGGGCAGGATGTCGGGCTTCAAGCCGCGCGTGCTGGAGGACGGCACGGTGCTGGACCAGCCGGTCAGCCAGACGATCGGCGACTATCGCTTCACCGTCGGCTTCACCGATCCCTGGACGCCCAAGGCCGAGCAGAAGACCGCCGGCCATGGCGGGATGATCATCCAGATCGGTCCCGAGGAGTATCTGATGGCCGGACGCGGCCTGGTGGTCACCTTCGCGGGCGCCGGCGACGGTCCGGCCATCGCCGGCATCGACAGCGCCGTCGAGGGCGTGTTCGACGCCCAGGGCCGCTGGGTCGCCGGCCGCGTCCTGAACGGCGACCAGACCCACCAGGGCCGGCATATCCGGCTGGCGCCCGACCAGTTCCAGATCCAGCGGGTGAAGCTGTACCGGTATCGGTGAGGCGTGACGCCGCTTGTGCGCTAGTGGTCCTTCATCTGAACGTCTGAAGGTCGGCGTCAACTGGTGACAGCTTTCGAGCCATGGCAGTCGCTTCGAAGAAACCCTCTCTCTTTGAGAGAGGGAGGGACCCGCCGCGAAGCGGTGGGAGGGTGAGAGGTTACACCCTGTCCGAACGAAGCACCGCCAAGATGTAGTCCGCCGTTCCGCCGGGGTCGGTAAGGAGCCGGTCGTTGGGGAACCTCACCACGATGTATCCGAACAACTCCAGGACCTCGGTGCGGCGGGCGTCGTAGTCCTCCCGCCCGTCATGGGCCGGTCCATCCAGTTCCACGATCACCTTGGCCGCCTCSCAGACGAAATCGGCGAAGTAGCGGTCGATCGCGACCTGCCGCAGGAACCTGAACCCGCCCAGGCGACGATTGCGCACCAGGGTCCAGAGCGTCTTCTCGGCTAGGGTCTGGTCGCGGCGCAGCCGGCGGGCGTTAGCGGTCTTGTCCATGGCTGGAGCCTGGCCGGGCGAGGTGGGCCGATCAACGACAGGAATCGGGATTTTCCGGAAGCGCTGAAACCTCTCACCCTCCCACCGCCTGCGGCGGCGGGCCCCTCCCTCTCTCAAAGAGAGAGGGTTTCGTATCCACGGCAAGTGTCGCCGGCGCCCTGCCGCGTCAGTCGGGCGACAGCCCCGCGAGAAGCGGCCCGTACGCGGCGAGCCTGGCGGATATGAACTCGGTGAACAGCCGCACGCGCTTGGTCTTGCGGGTATCACCTTGCGTGAGAAGCCAGAGCGTTCCGTACAGGTGCAAGTCGGCGCCCGGAACCCTGGCCAGGAGGGGATCGGCGTCTCCGACGAAGCACGGCAGTGTCGTGATCCCGAGCCCTTGCCGTGCGGCGACGATCTGGGCCTCGGCGTCAGAGGTTCTGAAGGGAACCCCCGCGGTGCGAACCTCGCCCTCGCCGGCCCAGTCCGGAACGCCGTGAACGCTGATGACGATCCACCGGAGGGGATCCGGCGCGCCCGCGCGCCACGTGGCTAGCCGATCGCGGGACATGTAGACGCCGCCGAACACCTCCGGTCCCTTCAGGCCGTGAAGATTGAGCGGCAGGGTCTTGCGGTCGTAGACGACGCGGATTGCGACGTCGGCCTCCCGGTTGGTCAGATTCGCCAGTTCGCCGGACGATGCGATATCCATCTCGATGTCCGGATGCAGGCGCGCGAAATCGGCGAAGTCCGGCATCAGCAGGTGTGTCGCGAGGGTCGGCGCCAACGTCACCCGCAGAAGCCCGCGCACGCCCTGGTCGCGCCCGAAGACGCGCGTCTCCAGCTGGTGCGACGACGCTTCCATCTGGTTCGCGAGCTCTAGGACCTCCTCGCCCGCAACCGTCAGGCGGTAGCCCGAAGGCAGCTTTTCGAACATCTGCGCGCCCAGGCGTTCCTCGAGCTGGGCGATGCGCCGAAGCACGGTCGAGTGGTTCACCCCAAGGCGCCCGGCGGCGGCCCGCACCGAGCCTCCGCGCGCGACGGCGAGAAAGTAGCGAACGTCATCCCAGTCGATCATGGTGCGTTCCCGCGCCGCGCAGTGCGCCTTCCGCGGCCATCGCTAGCACATTCGCCAGCGTTACGGGGCATTGTCACAGCCGACTGGTTGGTTTTCGCACCACCGATGTGCGCGCTTTCGCACTCAACAGCGGCCTTGGGCGAGCCCACTTCCAACGTCTCGGGGGCCTCCCCGAACAAGGAAGAACACGTCATGACCAGACTGAATGGAAAGACCGCCGTGATCACCGGCGGCGCGACGGGCATCGGCCTCGCGGCGGCGAAGCGCTTCATCGAGGAAGGCGCCTTCGTCTTCATCTTCGGCCGACGGCAGGACGCGCTCGACGCCGCCGTGGCCGACCTCGGGCCCAACGCCCGCGCGGTGAAGGGTTCGGTCTCCGACCTGGCCGACCTCGACCAGCTCTACGCGGCGGTGAAGGCCGAGCGGGGGACCCTCGACATCGTCTTCGCCAACGCCGGGGCCGGAAGCCAGCTTCGGCTGGGCGAGATCACCGCCGAGCACATCGACGAAACCTTCGACACCAACGTGAAGGGGACGATCTTCACGGTCCAGAAGGCGCTGTCGCTGATGGGCCGGGGCGGGTCGATCATCCTGACCGGATCGAGCGCCGGCACGACGGGCGCCCCGGCGTTCAGCGCCTACAGCGCCAGCAAGGCGGCGGTGCGCAACCTCGCGCGGACCTGGGCGGAGGACCTGAAGGGCGCCGGCATCCGGATCAACGTGCTGTCGCCCGGCCCGACGGCGACCGAACTGGCCAAGGAAGCGTTGGGCGCGGAGGGCATGAAGGTGTTCGCCGCGATGAACCCGCTGCAGCGCATGGCCGATCCGGCGGAGATCGGGGCGGTGGCCGCCTTCCTCGCCTCGGACGACAGCAGCTTCATGACCGCCAGCGAAGTCGCCGTCGACGGCGGCCTGGCCCAGATCTGAAACCCAAAGGAAAACACCATGACCTACGCAATCATCGGCTTCGGCAAGATCGGCCAGGCCCTGGCCAAGGCGTTCGCCCGCAAGGGCCTCGAAGTCTCCGTCGCCACCACGCGCGATCCGGAAAGCTTCGCGGCCGATGCGTCCGCGATCGGCCCCACGATCATTCCCAAGACGCTGGCGGAAGCGGTCAAGGCGGACACGGTCTTCCTGGCCGTCCGTTTCGAGTCCCATCCAGATGTCGCCAAGGCGCTGCCGAGTTGGGAAGGCAAGACCGTCATCGACGCGATGAACGTGTTTCCGGGCCCTGAGGCGCTGGAGAGTCTTCCATCCTCCGCCGTCGTCGCGAAGGCGTTCGCCGGGGCCAAGCTCGTCAAAGGTTTCAATCACCTGCTCGCGGGCGCGCTGGCCACCGATCCGGTCGTCGAAGGCGGCCACCGGGTCGTCTTCCTGTCGAGCGACGACGAGGACGCGATCGCTCCCGTGGCGGCCTTGGCCAAGCAACTCGGGTTCGCGCCCATCGCGCTTGGAAAGCTCAACGCGGGCGGCGCGCTGGTTCACGCGCGCGGCCGCACCTGGGGTCCGCTGATCTTCCAGGACCTGTTCAAGAAGGAGCCGTGAGGGATTGACGGTCTCCCGCCGGGCTCGGCTCAGAGCTTCGGCGGCGCCGTCACGTCAGGACCCACGGGCGCGGCGATGCGGCGGGCAGAGGTGATCGGCACGGGCGGGTCGAGGATCTGGCCCTTCATCACCGGATTGATCGCCTTGCCGGGCGTCGGCAGGGCCAGGATCTTCTTGGCCACGTCCATGCCCTGGACCACGCGGCCGAAGGCGGCGAAGCCCAGGTTGTCGCCCGCGCCGGCGGGGTTGGCGTCCAGATAGGGCGCGTCGCCTATGCAGATGAAGAAGTCCGAGGTGGCCGTGCCGGGGGCGGTGCGGGCGATCGAGATCGTCCCGTCCACATGCTTGAGGCCCGTCTGGCTGGTGGGCTCGTGGGCCACCGGCGGCAGGGCGCCGATGCCCTGCAGGCCGCCCTGGATCAGGCCGTAGTCCACCGCGCCGGGCGCGCGCGAGGCGCGGAAGAAGGTCGCCTTGTCATAGAGCTTGCGGTCGACATAGCGCAGGAAGTTGGCGGTGGTCAGCGGCGCCTGGGCCACGGCCAGCTCGATGACGATCCGGCCCTGGGGGGTGTCGATGGCGACATGGACGGGCGGCTTGGGCGCGGGCGTCGGCGGGACGACCTGGGCGGCGGCCGGGAAGGCGGCCAGCAGGCCGGCGCCGATCAGGACGTCGCGGCGGGCGATGGGGCGATGGGTCATGGGGAGACCTTAGAGATAACCCTCTCCCATGGGGAGAGGGAGGGACCCGCGTTCGAAGAACGTGGGAGGGTGAGGGGGTAAAACGTCAGACGGCGCGCCGGCAGGATGTTCGTGAGAAAACGTCGAGGGTGTCACCCCTCACCCTCCCACGCTTTCAGCGCGGGTCCCTCCCTCTCCCCTCCGGGAGAGGGTTTCAAGAGGCGCCCTACACCAGCATCCCGTGCCCGCGCAGCACCACCAGCCGGCCGGCGTTGAAGAACGGCAGGGACAGGGTGATCGCGATCATCACCTCGAAGGCCAGGCTGCCCAGGTTGAAGCGGCCCCGGGACTTGTCGACCAGGGCCGAGACGGCGCGGCCCAAGGCGGCGCCCATCCAGGCCATGGCCAGGGCGAAGGCCATGGCCGCCCCGACGTGGGACTGGTAGCCCAGGAACAAGGCCGCGGCGGCGTGCGACAGGATCAGCAGGCCGCCCAGGGCCCGGCCCTCGGTCCTTCCGTCGATCTGGGCCCTGGTGGCGGGCGGAGCATCCTCGCCCACGGTTTCGTCCTCGCCGTCGTCCTCGACCTCCAGGGCGTTCAGCCCCAGCACAGAGCCGGGCCGGACCAGGGTCAGGCCGCCCAGCACCCCGCCGATCACGCAGGCGATCATCGCCAGGACAAGCGAAAGGCCGTAGCTCGAAATCGTCACTCTGGTCCGGTCTCCAACCGCCTGATCCTCATCGGCTCAGGCGGGCGCATGGCAAACGGCTTCGACATTCCGGCCGTCCGGGTCGAACACGAAAGCTCCATAGTAGTTGGGGTGATAATGCGGCCGAATCCCGGGCGCTCCGTTATCCTTGCCGCCAGCCGCGAGGGCGGCGGCGTAAAAGGCGTCGACCGCCGCGCGGGTCTGGGCCGTGAAGGCGATGTGCAGGGGGCCGGTCAGGGCTTGGTCCTCGCCGATCCAGAAGCTGGGCTTGCCGGCCTGGATGTCGCGGCCGTCGGCGCTGGGGCCGTAGCCCAGCACTTCAGAGCCGCCGGTGATCTCCGCGCCGACGCTCATCACCACGTCGATGCCCAAGGGCGCGAACGCCGCGTCGTAGAAGGCCCTCGACTTGGCCAGGTCGGCGACTCGCAGTCCGATATGATCGATCATCAGCGCACCCTTACATGGAACACGACCCTGCGGTCGCCGGGCTGGTCGGGCTCCCACGGCCGCTTGAGCGTGAAGGCCAGGTCGGTCTGGCCCCGGGCCGCGGCGGTGTAGCGGTAGACCGCGCGGACCGGCGCGCCCGGCGCCCGGGCGTCGGTCACGAAGCTGGAGCCGCCTTCCAGCAGGGGCGGGGCCTCGTGGTCCAGCCGCCATGCGTAGCCGGTTCCGGCGTTCAGCGGCAGGGCGATCTCCAGGTCCTGGCCGCGCGCCAGCTCGACCACGCCGGCGTCGGCGTCGACGTCGGTCACCGTGCGCAGCGGCGTCGGCGCGGGCGTGGCGCAGGCGGTCAGGAGGAGCAGGCTCGCCGCGATCAGGCCCAGGCTTGGGATCGTCTTCATGCCGCCGTCTTCCGTCCCTATCTCTGTCCGCCGCCGGAGGATCACCGGGGTCCGGAGCGGTTTCGCCCACAGCTAATCGGCGGCCGTCGTCCTTGACTCCCTACACCGCCGGTCCTAACTCCAGCCCGGCGTTGGCACTCGATGGGAGCGACTGCTAACAGCGACGCTCCCCGCTTGCCGACGAACCGTAATTCTAACCGTCCCGACGGAGAAGACCCTATGAAGTTTCGTCCTCTTGGCGACCGCGTCCTGGTGAAGCGTGTCGAAGAAGAAACCAAAACCAAGGGCGGGATCATCATTCCCGACACCGCCAAGGAAAAGCCGCAAGAAGGCGAAGTCGTCGCCGTCGGCCCCGGCGCCCGTAACGACAAGGGCGACGTCGTCGCTCTGGACCTGAAGGCCGGCGACAAGATCCTGTTCGGCAAGTGGTCGGGCAGCGAAGTGAAGGTCGACGGTGAAGACCTGCTGATCATGAAGGAAAGCGACGTCCTGGGCGTGATCGAGGCCTAACCGCCTCTCTCTCCTCTGACTGCTTTCGACCCCAGTTTCTCTTTTAGAAGGGCTCATACACATGGCCGCTAAAGACGTTTATTTCTCCTCGGACGCGCGCGACAAGATGCTGCGCGGCGTCAACATCCTCGCCAACGCGGTGAAGGTGACCCTGGGCCCCAAGGGCCGCAACGTCGTGATCGAAAAGTCCTTCGGCGCCCCGCGCTCGACCAAGGACGGCGTCTCGGTCGCCAAGGAAATCGAACTGGCTGACCGCTTCGAGAACCTCGGCGCGCAGATGATCCGCGAAGTCGCCTCGAAGACCAACGACAAGGCCGGCGACGGCACCACCACCGCCACCGTCCTGGCTCAAGCCATCGTGCAAGAAGGCCTCAAGTCGGTCGCCGCCGGCATGAACCCGATGGACCTGAAGCGCGGCATCGACAAGGCCGTCGCCATCGTCGTCGCCGAGATCAAGTCGTCGTCGAAGAAGGTCACCACCAACACCGAAATCGCTCAGGTCGGCACCATCTCGGCCAACGGCGACAAGGAAGTGGGCGACATGATCGCGCGCGCCATGGACAAGGTCGGCAACGAAGGCGTCATCACCGTCGARGAAGCCAAGACCGCCGAGACCGAGCTCGACGTCGTCGAAGGCATGCAGTTCGACCGCGGCTACCTGTCGCCATACTTCATCACCAACGCCGACAAGATGGAAGTTCAGCTCGAAGAGCCGCTCATCCTGCTGTTCGAAAAGAAGCTGTCCTCGCTGCAGCCGCTGCTGCCGGTGCTGGAAGCCGTCGTCCAGTCGGGCCGTCCGCTGGTGATCATCGCCGAGGACGTCGAGGGCGAAGCCCTGGCCACCCTGGTGGTCAACAAGCTGCGTGGCGGCCTGCGCGTCGCCGCCGTGAAGGCCCCGGGCTTCGGTGATCGTCGCAAGGCGATGCTGGAAGACCTGGCCATCCTGACCGGCGCTCAAGTCGTGTCGGAAGACCTGGGCATCAAGCTCGAGAACGTGTCGCTCGACATGCTCGGCAAGGCCAAGAAGGTCACCATCACCAAGGACGACACCACCATCGTGGACGGCGTCGGCGAGAAGACCGCGATCGAAGCGCGCATCACCCAGATCAAGCGCCAGATCGAAGACACCACGTCGGACTACGACAAGGAAAAGCTGCAAGAACGTCTGGCCAAGCTGGCCGGCGGCGTTGCCGTCATCCGCGTCGGCGGCTCGACCGAAGTCGAAGTGAAGGAAAAGAAGGACCGCGTCGACGACGCCCTCAACGCGACCCGCGCGGCCGCCGATGAAGGCATCGTCCCGGGCGGCGGCGTGGCTCTGCTGAAGGCCTCCAAGGCCCTGGCGAACCTGACCGGCGACAACGACGACCAGACCGCCGGCATCGCGATCGTCCGTCGCGCCCTGCAGGCCCCGATCCGTCAGATCGCCGAAAACGCCGGCGTCGAAGGCTCGATCGTGGTCGGCAAGGTGCTGGAAAGCGACTCGGCCACCTTCGGCTTCAACGCCCAGACCGAGCAGTATGTCGACCTGATCGCCGACGGCGTCATCGACCCGGCCAAGGTCGTCCGCACCGCTCTGCAGGACGCCGCCTCGGTGGCCGGCCTGCTGATCACCACGGAAGCCGCGATCGTCGAAGCCCCCAAGAAGGGTGGCGGCGCCGGTGGCCCTCCGGGCGGCGGCATGGGCGGCATGGGTGACATGGATTTCTAAGAAATCCATAAAGTTGCCCATCCCCCAAAAAGGGATCGGGATCGACATGTCGATCCCGAGCGGCGACATGGACTTCTAGTCCACGCTCACGCGCTAGACATGACGAAGGGCGGGGCCGAAAGGTCCCGCCC
>NZ_JBFTZS010000106.1:0-11437 GCF_056406675.1 Caulobacter sp. P1_B12_2
CCAGCACCCGCAGGCCTTCCAGCGAGATCTCCTCCTCGTCGCCCTCGGCCTCGTCCTCGACGGCGCGAACGCGCTCCAGCGGCAGGTCGACCTGGAAGATGGCCCCCCGGCCCAGCACGGCGCGGGCGTCGATGCGCCCGCCCATCATCTCGGCCAAGGCGGCGCAGATCGACAGGCCCAGCCCCGTGCCGCCGAACTGGCGGGTGATCGACTGATCGGCCTGGACGAAGCGCTTGAACAGCCGCTGGCGCACCGTGTCGTCGAAGCCCACGCCGGTGTCGCTGACGATGAAGCTCAGGCCGTCGGCCGTTCGCTCGACGCTCAGCTCCACCTCGCCCAGGCCGGTGAACTTGACGGCGTTGGCCAGCAGGTTGTTGAGGATCTGGCTGATGCGTCCGGCGTCGCCGAGGTAGCTGCCCGACACGCCCGGCTGGATCGACCACTTGAACTCAAGCGCCTTGGCCTCGGCCGAGGCGCGGTGCAGCTCGGCGACGCCGCCGACCAGGGTGGCCAGATCGAACGGCGCCTGAGTGATCTGGAACTGGCCGGCTTCGATCTTGGAGACGTCGAGGATGTCGCTCAAGACCTGCTCCAGCAGGCGGCCCGACGAGGTGACCAGGGCGGACAGTTCGCGGCGGCGCTCGGGATCGGTCTCCTCGGCCAGGCGGTCGCCGATGGCGATGACGCCGTTCAGCGGGGTGCGCAGCTCGTGGGACATGTTGGCCAGGAACACCGACTTGGCCTGGTTGGCGCGCTCCAGCTCGGCGGTGCGCTCGGCGACCCGCTCCTCCAGCGAGCGCAGCAGCTCGATATTGCCGTCGCGCTGGCTGCGCAGGGTGCGGGCCAGGGCGCCGATCTCGTCGGTGCGGTCTTCAATCGGCTCGGCCTCGACGACGGCGCCGGTCCGGTGGGCCTCGGCCAGCACGCGCAGAGGCCGCTCCACGGTGTGGCGCATCACCCGATAGAGCAGCGCGACCTGGATGATCACCCCCAGCACGCCGAACAGCAGCACCCAGGACGCCGTCTTGACCGCCGACCACACCAGGTCGTCGGACGGGAAGCTCATCAGGAAGTACCAGTCGGGCTCCTTGAGCCGGCCATAGGCGATCACCCGGTCGCCAGTGCTAATGGCGCCCGTGTCGGCGCCGATCGCGCGGATCTGGCGCACGACGCCGGCGACGCCCTCCTCTCTCTGGGCTCGCACCAGGGTCTGGGCGTCGACGACGCCGTCCCTGGCCAGACCGGGGGCGGCGATCAGCTCGCCGTCCGACGAGACAATCATGTTGCGCCCGCCCGGCAAGGCGTCCTCGACGGCGCGCAGCAGGTAGGAGTCCAGCGACAGGCTGGCGCCCCAGGCGCCCAGCTGCTTGCCGCGATAGTCGAAGGGCGTCATGCAGGCCGAATTCAGGCCCCGGCCGCTGGGATCCGACAGCACCTTGCGCAGCTTGGTGCACTTCATCACCCGCTGCGGGTTCTGTTGCGGCAGCGTCAGGAGGTTCATCTCCTCGCCGCTGATGTCGAAGGTCGGCGGAGCCTTGTGCCGGTAGTAGATCAGGCGGTCCGGACGCTTGGGCGCGAACATCACCAGCCGGGTGTCGGGCGTGAAGAAGTAGAAGTTGTCGTAGCGGTTCAGCTCGGCCTCGCCGGTGTGCGAGACGACCTGGACGGCGGCCAGGAACAGCGCCTTCTGCTGCTGGGTCAGCTTGTCGGCGTCGCGCAGATAGCCGCCCACCCCGTAGGTGTAGTCGCCGGCCACCATCCCGCCGTCGTACAGCGTGTCGGAGGTGCGCCGCGTGCCGTCTCCCAGCTTGGGGAACTGGGCCTCGAATTCACGGTCCACCGTGGCGGGGTCGATCGTCGCCAGGCGGCGGGCCATGGAATCGGACGCCGCCTCCTGCACCTTCACCAGATCGGAGAACAATCGGTCCTCGGTCTTGACCCGCTCGGCGGCGTATTCGGCCAGATGGCGCATCTGGGCGTCGGCGGTGGAGCGCTGCACGAAGACAAAGGTCACGGCCGTGGCCAGGCCCGTCACCGCGATCGACAGGATCGCGACGATCGCCAGCAGTCGCCGGGCGAGCGGCGACGTGACTTCGGCAATGGCTCCCCGGCTCTCCACGTCTCGTTGCTACCCTAGAAGCCTCAACAGAGATTTACCCGTCGATCAAAGACTTACACCCCCGCAACGGCTTCGTTGAGCGTTCCGGGGAGGTTCGAGGCGACCTCGGCTTTCCCCCTGGCCCGCAACAGTCTATAGGCACGCCGTCCGCGCCGCTCCTTGGCCCTGTGCGCCAAAGAGTCACAGGCGCGCCACCGCGAGAGGAAAGACCCCGCAATGGCCAAGATTAAAGTCGCCAACCCTGTCGTCGATATGGACGGCGATGAAATGACCCGGATCATCTGGAAGCTCATCAAGGATAAGCTGATCTTCCCGTACCTGGACCTGGAGCTCGACTATTTCGACCTCAGCGTCGAGAACCGCGACGCCACCAACGACCAGGTCACGATCGACGCGGCCGAGGCGACCAAGAAGCACGGCGTGGCCGTGAAGTGCGCGACCATCACCCCCGATGAGCAACGCGTCACCGAGTTCAATCTCAAGAAGATGTGGAAGTCGCCGAACGGCACGATCCGCAACATCCTGGGCGGCGTGATCTTCCGCGAGCCGATCATCTGCCAGAACGTGCCGCGCCTGGTGCCCGGCTGGACCCAGCCGATCATCGTCGGCCGCCACGCGTTCGGCGACCAGTACAAGGCCACCGACTTCCTGTTCCCGGGCAAGGGCACCCTGACGATGAAGTTCGTCGGCGAGGACGGCGCGGTCATCGAGCACGAGATCTACAGGGCTCCGTCGGCCGGCGTGGCCATGGGCATGTACAATCTGGACGAGTCGATCCGCGACTTCGCCCACGCCTCGTTCGCCTACGGCCTGGGCCGGGGCTATCCGGTCTACCTCTCCACGAAGAACACCATCCTGAAAGCCTATGACGGCCGCTTCAAGGACATCTTCCAGGAGATCTTCGACGCCGAATACGCCGACAAGTTCAAGGCCGCCGGCATCCACTACGAACACCGCCTGATCGACGACATGGTGGCCTCGGCCCTCAAGTGGTCGGGCGGCTATGTCTGGGCCTGCAAGAACTACGACGGCGACGTGCAGTCGGACATCGTGGCGCAAGGCTTCGGCTCGCTGGGCCTGATGACCTCGGTGCTGATGACCCCGGACGGCAAGACGGTGGAAGCCGAAGCCGCCCACGGCACCGTGACCCGTCACTATCGCCAGCATCAGAAGGGCGAGAGCACCTCGACCAACTCGATCGCCTCGATCTTCGCCTGGACTCGTGGCCTGGCCCACCGCGCCAAGCTGGACGACAACCAGGCTCTGGCCGACTTCGCCCTGACCCTGGAAAAGGTCTGCGTCGATACCGTCGAAAGCGGCTTCATGACCAAGGACCTGGCCCTGCTGGTCGGCGACAAGCAGTCGTGGCTGACCACCGAAGGCTTCCTCGACAAGATCGACGAGAACCTGAAGAAGGCGATGTCGGTCTAAAAACCGCACTCCGCCCCCTATGGGGGCGGACAGACCGCGAAGCGGTCAGGTGGGGGCAAGTGTAGGACCGCTCCGCCCTTGCCTATCGGCCCACAAGAAGCGCCCCTCGGAAAACCGGGGGGCGTTTTTCGTTGGGGATCTCCCTCGGCGCCCGTCCCACGCGAGAAACCTTGCGGCGCGGCGGGGATTAGGGTGTCTATGCGAACGTTAATCTTCTTCGCGCGGGGGCGGCGATGACCATTCAAAAACGGCTGTGGGATCTGATCGTCCTGGCGATCTTCGTCTCGGCCGCGGCCTTCGCCACCGCCCCCTGGTTCGCCTTCCGCGCCCTGAAGGCCGCCGCCCAGTACGAGGACGTGCAGGCGATCAGCGAACTGGTCGACTTTCCGGCGGTGCGCGGCAGCCTGACCGCCGAGTTGAACGACAAGACCCCGGCCGCGACCGCTCCGGCGGAACCGCCGTCGATCTGGCGTGACCCGTTGGGCGTCTTCAAGCGCGCCATCGCCCCGATCGCGCCGCCCGAGCCCAAGGTCGACCGCTACCTGACCATCCAGGGTCTGTCGGCCTTGACCCGAGGCTACGCGCCGGGCGCGGCGCCGGCCGTTCCGCCCAAGCCCGCCACGGCCATGGACAAGGCCAAGGCCGCCGTGACCGGACCGCACCCCATGATCGCCTACTGGGACCCCAACCGCGTGCGGATCTCGGTCAAGCGCCCCGGCCAGCCGTCCAAGGCGACGGTCTTCACCTTCCGTCGCGACAAGCTTTTCACCTGGCGACTGGTGCATATCCGCCTGCCCGTCGACGAGCGCTGAAACGCCGCCGCTGGACCGCCCGCCGTCCGCGATGGTATCGAGCCTTGCCTTGTTTCGGCCCCGACCGCTTGTCGGGCTTCAATTCCGTACGGCGTCGCGCCTGTCGCCGCCCCGTAAGTCCATGGTAGCCCCTTGATCCATCTCCTGCTCGACGTGCCGCAGCGGGTCCTTCCGTTCTTCCTGCTGGTCGCCGCGGGCGTGACCTTGGCCCGGTTGCGGCTGTTCGACGCCCGGATGTCGGCGGGCCTGTCGAGCTATGTCTACTGGATCGGCTTTCCGGCGTTGCTGCTGCATTCGCTGTCGCGCGTCGGCGTTCCGGACCGGGCCCTCACCCTGGGCTTGATGGCCTATGGGGCCTGCGCCCTGCTGGTGGTGGCCCTGATGGTGGCGCTCGGCATCGCCCTGCGATGGACGCGCGAAGAGCGAGCCGGCGGCGCGCTTTCGGCCAGCCTGGGCAACAGCGCCTTTCTCGGCCTCCCCATCGCCCTCGCCGTGCTCGGTCCCGAGGCCGCGCGGGTCTCGGCCGGCGTGGTGGCGGTGGACTTCGTGGTCGTGGCGGCCATCGGGGTGGGCCTGCTGGGCTGGGCCGGCGGTCGCTCGACCTGGCGTTCGCTGATGCAGGCCCTGCGCAATCCCATCGTGCTGGCGGCGATCACCGGCTCGGCCATGGCCCTGTTGAGCTTGTCCCTGCCCGGCGTGCTGGACCGCGCGGTGGCCTCCGCCGCCGCCTCGGGCAGCCCCGTGGCCCTGGTGGCCCTGGGCGTCGCCCTGGGCCTGACTGGACTGCCGGCCGCCGGCGTCCCCTGCGAGCAGACCGACGAGGAGCCCTCGCCGATCCCCCGCTGGGGTCCGATCATCGTGGCCGCCGCCGGCAAGCTGCTGCTGATGCCGACCCTGGCCTGGTTCGCCACCGGTCTGGTGGACGCCCCTCTGCCCTTCCGCCTGGGCGCGACCCTGCTGGCCGCGACGCCGACGGCCGTCAACGTCTTCATCCAGACCAAGGCCTACAGCGTGTTCGAGCGCGGCGGGGCGCGGATCGTGGCCCTGACCACCGCCTTCTCCTGCGTCAGCCTGTCGGCGATCGCGATCCTTCTGGAGCGATACGCGGGGGCGTGACCGCCTGAAGAGCCGCCGTGTCGCTCTCGTCCTTCAGCCCCACGCCGGTCAGGCCCAGCCTCAGCGCCTCTTGCGCGTGCCAGGCCAGCTTGAACGCCGCCGCTTCGTAGCTCAGCCCCTCGCCGCGGATGTTCGAGACGCAGTTGCGCTCGGCGTCGGTGCGGCCGACCTTCGGGGCGAAGGTGATGTAGGCCCCCAGGCTGTCGGGTGACGACAGGCCCGGCCGCTCGCCGACCAGCAGGATCACCAGCCGCGCGCCCAGCAGTTCGCCGACCACGTCGCCCAGCGCCACACGGGCCTGGCGGGCGACGACCACCGGAGCCAGCCGCCAGCCGGCCTCGCGGACCGCCGGCAGCAGGGCCTCGACCAACGGCGCGGCGTGGGCGTGGACGGCCGTGCTGGACAGGCCGTCGGCGATGACGATCGCCAGGTCGCAGACGCCTCGGGTCCGGGCGACCAGGGCGGCGCGCCCGGCCTCCGACAGGATCCGCCCCAGGTCCGGCCGCCGCAGATAGGACACCCGGTCCGGGGCGGCGCTGTCGATGATCACCGTCTCCAGGCCCAGGGCCTCGATCGCCGCCGCCGTCGTTTCGGCCTCGAACGGGGCATGGACGGCGTCGCGGGCCTGGGCGTGGGCCAGGGCGAAGCCCAGCACCTCGGCGGTCGGCAGGCTGGAGCCTGTCCGCCCCAGGGCGATGCGGGCGGGGGTGTGGCGGCGCAGGGCGGTCCAGGGATCGGGCGTGACCGGGGTGCTCATCCGCCTGCTCCGGCCGTCAGCAGCGGATGGCCGGCCGCGCGGGGCGCCAGGCGGCCGTCCGTCCCGACGATCCGCGCCCGCTCCAGCCAGGCCTCGAACTCCGGCGCCCGCTTCAACCCCAACAGCTCGCGCACATAGAGGGCGTCGTGGAACGAGGTGGACTGGTAGTTCAGCATCACGTCGTCGGCGCCTGGCACGCCCATCACGAAGGTGACGCCCGCCGTGGCCAGCAGGGTCAGCAGGCTGTCCATGTCGTCCTGATCGGCTTCGGCATGGTTGGTGTAGCAGACGTCTACGCCCAGCGGCGCGCCCAGCAGCTTACCGCAGAAATGGTCCTCCAGCCCGGCCCGGATGATCTGCTTGCCGTCATAGAGATATTCGGGGCCGATGAAGCCGACCACGCTGTTGACCAGCAGCGGCTCGAACGCCCGGGCCACGCCATAGGCGCGGGCCTCCAGCGTCTGCTGGTCCACCCCGTGGTGGGCGCCGGCCGACAAGGCCGAGCCCTGGCCGGTCTCGAAATACATGACGTTGTCGCCGACCGTGCCCCGGTTCAGCGAGCGGCCGGCGTCCAGGCCCTCGCGCAACAGATCCAGAGTGACCCCGAAGCTGGTGTTGGCGGCCTGGGTGCCGGCGATCGACTGGAACACCAGGTCGACCGGCGCGCCGCGCTCGATCAGCTGGATCGCCGTGGTCACGTGGGTCAGGACGCAGGACTGGGTCGGGATCTCGAAGCGCCGGATCAGGTCGTCCATCAGCCGGGTCAGGTCGCCGAGGACGTTGAGGCTGTCGCTGGCCGGATTGATGCCGATCACCGCATCGCCGCAACCGTACAGCAGGCCGTCCAGGATCGAGGCGGTGATCCCGGCCGGGTCGTCGGTCGGGTGGTTGGGCTGCAGGCGCACGGCCATGGTCCCGGGCAGGCCGATGGTGTTGCGGAAGCGGGTCGTGACCTTGCACTTGGAAGCCGCCAGGATCAGGTCCTGATTGCGCATCAGCTTGCTGACCGCCGCGGCCATTTCCGGGGTCAGGCCGGGCGCCAGGCGAGCCAGGGCGGCCGGCGTGGCGATTTCCGACAGCAGCCAGTCGCGGAACTCGCCCACCGTCAGCGAGGCCACCGGCGCGAACGCTGCTGCGTCGTGGCCGTCGAGGATCAGGCGAGTGACGTCGTCGGTCTCATAGGGGACCAAGGCCTCGCTCAGGAAGGTTGTCAGCGGCACGTCGGCCAGGGCGGTCTTGGCGGCGACGTTCTGCTGGGCGCTGGTCGCGGCGATCCCGGCCAGGGCGTCGCCCGAACGCGGCGGCGAGGCCTTGGCCATCAGGTCGGCCAGGCTCTCGAAGGTCCAGCTCGTTGATCCCAGGGTCGCGCGATAGGCCATGACGGCCAAGGTGGCGCCGATTGTGGGTGCGGGGAAGCGGGCGGCGCGCTCAAGGAACACCCCATCTGCTTTAGCTCAAAAGCTTGTCATCCCGGGCGGACCCCGGCGAAAGCCGGGGGCAGACCCTGGACCGCCGGAGGCGCCTGCGTTCACGCGTCGGTCCCGGATCGACGCGCTGCGCGCTTGTCCGGGATGACAGAGCTTGTTTGCTCCTAAGCCAACTGCCGCGCCCGAGCCGCGGCGGCCTTCACCGCCTCCACGAATGCGCCGCGAACGCCCTCGGGCAGGTCGTGGCCCATGCCTTCGACGATCCGCAGCTCGGCGCCGGGAATGGTCGCGGCGGTGTCCTTGCCACCTTCGACCGGCACCAGAGGATCGGCGTCGCCGTGCAGGACCACGGTCGGGGCGGTGATAGTCCTCAGCGCCGCGCGACGATCGCCCGAGGCGATCACGGCGATCATCTGGCGCAGCACGCCCATCGGGTGGTAGGCGCGCTGGATGCCGGCCCGCAGCAACGGCCGCTCGGTCTCCGGATTGACCGGCCAGGCCGGGCTCTGGATGGCGATCTGGGTCTTCAGCGCGTGCTCGACCAAGCTCTCCAGGTCGGTGGCGGCGGGCCGGGCGAAGAGCACCGCCTGGGCCTCGGGCGTGGCCGGCGGCACGGCGGGATTGCCGGTGGTCGACATCACCGAGGTGAGGGACAGCACCTTGTCCGGATGCCGGGCCGCCAGCATCTGGCCGATCATCCCGCCCATCGACACCCCGGCCACGTGGGCCCGGGCGACGCCCAGGGCGTCCAGCAGGCCGGCCGCGTCGTCGGCCATGTCGGCCAACAGATAGGGGGCGCCAGGGTCGCGCCCCTCGACCAGGGCCCCGAACACCGTCGGCAGGTCGGGCGTCGGCGCGTCGTCGAAGCCGGTCGACAGGCCGATGTCGCGATTGTCGAAGCGGATGACGCGGAAGCCTTCGCCGCCCAGGCGCTCGATCAGCGAGACCGGCCAGCGGGTCAGTTGCTGGCCCAGGCCCATGATCAGCAGCAGCGGCTCGCCGCCTTCCGGTCCGTGGACCTCGTACTCGATCTGGATGCCGTTCGCGGCGACCTTGGGCATGGCGCTTCCTCTCGTTGCGGCGGGAAGTCTAACGACTGTTTGATTTCCGCCAACCCCCGGCGTGACCCTTGCGCCGACAACGCTGTCAGCTACCCTGGCCGGCAAGCCCTGAAGGGCGCGGGAGGACGCATGCTCAAGACCCTGGCCTTCACCTTGGCGCTGGCAGTCAGCCCCACCGCCGCCGCGCCCGCCCTCGCCGCCCCGGCCCAACCCCTGGCCTTGACCGAGGTCCCCAAGGCCGCCGGTCACGCGACGTCGCTGTTCAACGGCCAGGACCTCAAGGCCTGGGACGCCTGGCTCGGCTATGCGGACCCGGCTTTGACCTACAAGCGCCCCGCCCTCGCCCCGCTGGGCGCCGGCTCCCAGACCGCGCAAATCTTCAAGGTGGTGATCGAGGACGGGCGTCCAGCGATCTACGTCAGCGGCAAGACCTGGGGCAGCCTGGTCCACAAGGGAGACTTCCACGACTACCACCTGCGGCTTCAGTACAAATGGGGTCCCGGTCGCTGGCCGCCGCGCGAGACCCAGGCGCCCAACAACGGCCTGCTCTACCACTCGCACGGCACGCCCGGCGCGGTCTGGGGCACCTGGAGCCAGGCG
Source organism: Caulobacter sp. P1_B12_2 (assembly GCF_056406675.1). NCBI lineage: Bacteria > Pseudomonadati > Pseudomonadota > Alphaproteobacteria > Caulobacterales > Caulobacteraceae > Caulobacter > Caulobacter sp. P1_B12_2. The sequence goes on from NZ_JBFTZS010000106.1 coordinate 9,324, forward strand.
GTGGAGTTCGAGATCATGACTGGCTCGATCGGCATGGTCGTGCCCGTCGGCGAGGCGATCAGCGCCACGACCACGGCCGTCGACGATCCGGCCCTGATCGCCCCCAAGCTGCGRTTCGCGCCGGGCGGCCGCGTCCAGACCGTCAAGGGCGGCACGGCCAATTGGAACGTCGAGGCCTCTGCCGACGCCGAGAAGCCGGCGGGTGAATGGAACACCCTGGACCTCTACGTGCTGGGCGACCGCGCCATCCATGTGGTCAACGGCGTGCCGGTCATGGAGGTCCGCGACCTCAAGGCCGACGGCGCGCCCCTCACCCACGGCGCAATCCAGCTGCAGTCGGAGGGCGCCGAGACCTTCTTCCGCGACCTCGTGATCGAGCCGATCACCAGCCTGCCGAAGGTGGTGGGGAAGTAGAAAGAGGCCCTGCCTACCCGAACACCGCCACCTTGAAGACCATGTTCGCGATCGCCAGGAAGCCCAGGATCAACAGGCCCAGCGAGACCATGAAGGTGATCGAGACCGGGAAGCGGCTCTCGCCGTGCACCAGCCCCTGGCGCTTCATCTCCCGCCGGGTGCGGCGCAGCTCGAGCATGAATTGCACGTGGTGCACCATGCCGACGATCAGCATCGCGATGCCCAGGAACACCAGGGCGATGCCGAAATTGCGCGGCGCGTTGGGATTGGCGATCGCGCCGGCGTCGTGGAGCTTGGAGAAGCCCTGGTAGATCGTGAAGCCGAAGCCGATCAGCGACAGCGCCGTGCGGATCACCGACATCAGCGTGCGGTCGTCGCTCATCCGCGTGCGCTGGAACGACATGCCCGTGCGCCGCATCGACATCTCGGTGCGGTGGGTGGAGAGGTCGGTCCGATAGGTCGACAGGTCGGTGCGATACTCCGACAGGTCCGTGCGGTGCTCCGACAACGAGGTGCGGAACGTCGAGAGTTTGGTGCGGTGGGTGGAGTACTCCACCGAGGCGATGTCGGGCTTGTCGCTGACCTGCGGCAGGGGCGGCGGCGGCGGGAGCTCGATCCGCGCGGGGCGCTTGGGGGTGGCCGGCTTGTTGGGCATGGTCGTACGCATCCCGGCGAGGTGGCTGTGGAGCCGAGAGTGCGCGGCGCCGGGCGCCGGGGTCCATCCGGGTTTCCCCTAGTTCGAAGTGACGCGGTTCCCTGAGCCGCTCGGGACCGGATGGGTCGCCAGATACCCCGCCACGGCCTGGGCCATGGCCCGCGAGGCCCGGGCGTCCGGATGGCGATTGTGGGGGATCAGCCAGCGGGGATCGATGCGTACGACCACGTAGGGCAGGCCCGGCGCGTCGAGGACCCGGCGCCGCAACTCGGCCTCGACGGGGGTCTCCGGACGCAGTTGCGGCACGAGGATCAACGGCGTGGCGCCGCGCCGTCGGGCCAGGGCGACGGTGTCGGACAGGGCGGCCCTGGTCGTGGCCACGCCCCGGTCGATATCGCGTTCGGAACGATAGGGGATGGCCCGCCGGGCCACCTGGACCAGCTTCAGCGAGCGAACCGGCGGCCGCCAGGTCAGGTCGGCGTCCAGGTGCGGCCGGTCGACGTCCAGGGTCCGCCGCAGCAGGGACGGCATGAACAGGGCCACCACCGCCACCGGCCGCTGGAAGCCGGGCCATGCGTCGCGCAGGCGCAGATAGGACTGGTCGGTGGCGTAGCCCTCGACGGCGAGGTTGGCGCTCTGCACGCCGGTCAGATCCTCGACCTGGGCTGGAAGCGACTCCGCCCAGGTCAGGCCGTGCCCGACCATGACGGACTCGCCGGTGAACAGGATGGTCGGTCGCGCGGGATCCACGCGGTCGCCCAGGCGGCGCACCCTGTGACCGGCGGCGTCGAAGGCGTACGCGATGTCGCGCCCGCCCAACCGCCCGACGCCCTCGCGCGCGGGGATGAACACCCAGCCCAGCCGAGCGTCGCGCCGCCGCAGCGGTTCGCGTGGCGCCGGCGCCTCCTGGGCGCCCAGCCAGGGCAGGCGCGACAGCAGGAACTCGCTGGCGACCAGAGACAGCACCACGGCCAGGCTAATCGGCGCCATGTCGTAGGCCAGGCGTCGAAGCGAGGTGCGGGTCAGCCGCCGCCCGACCCGGGGC
>NZ_JBFTZS010000107.1:0-13849 GCF_056406675.1 Caulobacter sp. P1_B12_2
CAATAATCTCGGTGTTGGTGATGTTGGTGTGGGCACGCTGAATATTCTAAACGGGGGCACAGTCAGCAGCGTTCTCAGCGCCCTTGGCGGCTTCGCTGGCGGGACCGGTACGGTAACTATCGATGGCGCGGGCTCGACCTGGACCAATAGCAGCGACATCCTTGTCGGCAACGGCGGAACTGGGACCTTGRCTGTTTCCAATGGCGGCGGCGTAACGAGCGCCAGCGSCGTGATCAGCGAGCAGGTGGGCTCGACCGGCGCTGTGACCGTCGWTGGCATAGGCTCGACCTGGAGCAACAGCACCACCCTCTTTGTSGGGCGCAACGGCACGGGCACGCTGAACATCCAGAACGGCGGCAAGGTAAGTAACAGCTCTGGATCGATAGCCTCCAACGCCGGGACTATTGGCAATGTGACTGTGACAGGCGCTGGTTCGACCTGGATCAACAGCAATAATCTCGGTGTTGGTGAYGTTGGTGTGGGCACGCTGAATATTCTAAACGGGGGCACAGTCAGCAGCGTTCTCAGCGCCCTTGGCGGCTTCGCTGGCGGGACCGGTACGGTAACTATCGATGGTGCGGGCTCGACCTGGACCAATAGCAGCGACATCCTTGTCGGCAACGGCGGAACTGGCGTCCTGACGGTTTCAAACGGCGGCTCTATCAGCAACGTGCACGCTAACGTCGGTAGCGGCGCTGGATCCACCGGCGCCGTTATCGTCGATGGCGCGGGCTCAATCTGGAACAACACCGCTGGCCTGAACATCGGCGCCAGCGGCGGGGGCACGTTGAAGGTTCTCAACGGCGGCAAGGTCATCGATACGACGAGCAAGATCGGCTTCAACGCGGGCTCCACGGGCGCGGTGACGGTCGCCGACGCGGGCTCGAAATGGGTCAATATCGGCGACATCCTCGTGGGGCAATCGGGCGCCGGGGCCTTGACGGTGTCGGGCGGCGGCTTCGTCAGCGCGGTGAACACCTCGATCGGCGACGGCGTCGATGGCGTCGGCGTCGCGACCTTGACGGGGCCCGGATCGATCTGGACCCACACCGACAGCTTCATGGTCGGCTCGCACGGCCAGGGCACGCTGGCCATCCTGAACGGCGGCGCGCTCAGCGACGTGGCGGCCGAGCTGGGAACCTATGCCGGCGGCCAGGGAACGGCGAGCGTCGATGGCGCCGGCTCGACCTGGACCAACAGCGCCGGCTTCTATGTCGGCGACAATGGCACGGGCGTGCTGAACGTGTCGAACGGCGGCGCCGTCAAGGGCACGGTGGGGCAGTTGGGCGTCAACGCCGGCTCTTCCGGCACGGCCACCATCTCGGGCGCCGGGTCGGCCTGGCTCAGCAGCAACAACCTCACGGTCGGCGACAAGGGCGCTGGCGCGGTGACGATCCAGTCGGGCGGCAAGGTCGGCGACCAGCAGGCCTTCCTGGGCAATGACGCGAGCGGCCACGGCGACATGACCGTCACCGGCGCGGGATCGACCTGGTCCAGCACTGGCGGGATCGCCGTGGGCGGCGCCGGCGAAGGAGTCTTGAAGATCCTCGATGGCGGCGCTGCGATCAATGCCACGGCCTACGTTGGCTTTCTCTCGACCGGTTCGGGCAATGTCACAGTCGATGGCGTAGGATCGAACTGGGTTTCGAGCTTCGTGTCCGTCGGCTATGAGGGCTCTGGCGAACTGACGGTATCCAATGGCGCCACGGCTTCGACGCTGACCGGGCTCGGCATCGCTAACAGCGCCGGTTCCAAGGGAATCGTCAATATCGGCGGGGCGAGCGGATCCCCGGCGCTGGCCGCCGGCACGATCAGCGGCAAGATCGCTTTCGGAAACGGCACGGGCGTGCTGAACTTCAATCATACCGATCCGCACTATGTCCTCGCATCGAATGTCTCCGGCTCGGGGACGATCAACCACCTGGCGGGCGTCACCACGCTGACGGGCGTGAGCGGCGGGTTTGGCGGGTCCACCATTGTCTCGGGCGGCAAACTGCTGGTTGACGGAACGCTCGGCGGATCGATGGCGGTATTTCCTGGCGGGACGCTGGGCGGCGCGGGCACGCTGACCGGCCTCACCACGGTGGGTAGCGGCGGAACGCTGCTGGGCGTCCAGGGCCAGACCCTGACGTTGAGCTCTCTGGTCTTGGCCAGCGGCTCGCGCATTGACGCGACGCTCGGCGCGCCCGGCGGCGCGGGCCTCTTCAATGTGATGGGCAATCTTGTGCTGGATGGCGAGGTCGGCGTCACGAACATCGGCGGCTTCGGTGCCGGCGTTTATCGCCTGATCGACTATACAGGAACCCTGACTGACAACGTGCTGGACGTCGGAGCCCTGCCGAACGGCATCACCAGCGTGGTACAGACCTCGATCAGCCATCAGGTCAATCTGGTGATGTCCGGCGCGGTGATCCAGGGACCCGCCCCCGACATCCAGTTCTGGAACGGCGTCACCACGACCGCCAACGGCACCGTCAATGGCGGCCCCGGTGTCTGGACCGACGGGGTGCTGACCAACTGGACCGACGCCAACGGCGCGCGCAACGACGCCTGGGGTGGCAAGTTCGCGGTGTTCCAGAACAATCCCGGCTCAGTGACAATCGACGCTGTGGCGGCGGTGTCGATCACGGGCCTGCAGTTCATCGGCCAAGGCTGGACGGTGACGGGCGATCCGATCACGCTAGCCGGCGACAATGGCGCGACCGTGATCCGCGTGGGCGACGGCTCCGCCGCGAGCGCCAGCGACGTGGCGACGATCGGCTCGGTGCTGAACGGGTCGAGCCGCCTGGTCAAGGACGACCTGGGCACGCTGGTTCTCAGCGGCGCCAACACCTACAGCGGCGGCACGACCATCAAGGGCGGCACGCTGCAAATCGGCGACGGCGGCGCTTCGGGCTCCGTCCAGGGCGATGTGGTCAACGATGGCGTTCTGGCCTTCAATCGTAGCGATGCAACGACTGTCGCAAGTGCAATTTCCGGCGCCGGAGCCGTTCAGGTTCAAACCGGGGCGGTCACCTTGACCTCGGACAACAGCTATACCGGTCTGACCACCATTCGCGGCGGCGCGACGCTGCGCTTAGGCAATGGGGGCGCCACCGGCGCGATCAGCGGCGACGTGGCCAATACCGGTCTGCTTGAGTTTGACCGCTCGAACGACTTCAGCTTCGCGGGCAAAATATCGGGCAATGGCGCGCTGGCGCAGATCGGTTCTGGCCGGACCATCCTGACCGGCGACAGCAGCGGGTTCGCGGGCAGCGCCACGGTCACGGACGGAACGCTGATCGTCAACGGCAAGCTGGGTGGGACCTTGGCGGTGCAGACCGCTGGACGTCTCCAGGGCGTCGGCACGGTCGGCGATTTGTCGGTCGCGGGCACGGTCGCGCCGGGTAACTCGATCGGAACGTTGAACGTCAACGGATCGATCACGTTCGCGGCGGGCTCGATCTACGAGGTCGAAGCCAACGCTGCCGGCCAATCCGACAAGATCCTCGCCTCGGGCGCGGCGACCATCGGCGGCGGCACGGTAAAGGTGCTGGCGGGAGCCGGCGTCTACGATCCGAGCACGACCTACACCATCCTCACGGCAGCCGGGGGCCGTAGCGGCGCCTTCACGAACGTCACCTCGAACCTGGCCTTCCTCGATCCATCCCTTAGCTACGATGCGCAAAGTGTCTATCTGAAGCTCACGCGCAACGACATCGACTTCGCCGCTGCGGGCGCGACGCCCAACCAGATCGCCACCGGCGGCGCCGTCGAGCACCTCGGCTGGGGCAATCTGGCCTACAACGCCGTGCTGAACCTCTCCAAACCGCAGGCAAGCGAAGCGTTCGACCAACTGTCCGGCGAAATCCATGCTTCGCTCAAGGGCTCGCTGATCGAGGAAAGCCGCTTTGTCCGTGAGGCGACACTGAAGCGCCTGCTGCCCGCCCAAGACGGTCGCGAGCCGGCTGGTGTTTGGGGCCAGGGGTTCGGCGCATGGGGACGGATGGACGGCGACGGCAACGCCGCGACGCTCAAGCATTCGGTGAGCGGTTTCCTGATGGGGGCCGACGCCCCGGTGCTTACCAATTGGCGGGCCGGCCTGGTCGGCGGCTTCAGCCGAGCCAGCGCCCACCTTCCCGCCCGCCATTCTTCGGCGGAGAGCCAGACCTATCATCTTGGCGCCTACGGCGGCGGACAATGGGGCGGCCTGTCCCTCCGTTCGGGCCTAGCCTATTCCTGGCACAACATCACGGTCGGGCGTTCGGTCGAGCTACCGGGCTTCACCAGTGTGTTTTCCAGCCGCTACGACGCACACACGGCGCAAGCCTTCGCCGAGGTCGGCTACGGCTTCCACGCCGGGAAGGCGACCCTGGAGCCCTTCGCCAACGTCGCCCATGTGCGGCTTCACACCGACGGCTTCTCTGAACGGGGTGTTGAAGCCGCGCTGCAAGCCACCGGCGACACTTCGGCCGTTACCTTCACGAACCTTGGCTGGCGCGTTGCGGCGCCCGTGACCCTCGGCAAGGTCACGGCGCGCTTCAAGGGGACGCTGGGCTGGCGCCACGCCTTCGATGACGTGGACCCGTCGCGCTTCACCCTGCCGGGCGGCGACACCTTCGAAATCTCCGGGGTCCCTCTGGCGAAGAATGCGGTCATCGTCGCGCCAAGCGTCGATTTCGACCTTTGGCCGGACGCCACCCTCGGCGTCTCCTACGGTGGGCAGTTTGGCTCAGCATCGTCGGAACAGACACTCCGCGCGAATTTCTTGGTCAGGTTCTGACGGTCGGCAGACCATTCGGAACGCCACTTCTCCCAAGAGCCGTTTGCTGTTCGCGTGGCCGCTGCGGAGCGCCTGCCCTTCGGGCAGGCAACTCGCATCCTTGGGCTCTCATGCATGGGGGCTCGGCGAGTGTGCACGCGCGATCAGCTTCGTCAGGGAGATATCGTTCGTCCGCCCGGCCTCCCCCGACCGCGCGCAGGACGAGCGGCGACGCCACGGGGCGCTCCCTCGTCCTGTGGCGTCGCCGATGATGATGACCAGAGGATGAGAAGGACTGTACTTTGCAACGGCGCTCCGCGTCGCTTCTTCAACCGAAGGAACAAGCCTTGCCCGAACATCGCGTCCTCATCGCCCGAGCCTTCCAGATTGTCGGCTTGGGAACAGCGCTGCCCTCGGCGGTGATGGCGCTGACGATGGGCGTTGCGGCGTTCATGGTCGCAACCCCGCCTGCGGCGCGGAAGCCAGATTACATCAGTGTGACGACCTATGGACTGGTCGGTTTGCTCACGAACGCGATGAGCGGCGCGGGCGAAGTCCTGTCGTTCCTCAACGGTCTTGCTGTCTGGGCCTTCGGTCTCATTGCGGCGTTGGCCCTGGTGGCGGCTCTGTTCGGTGGTTTGCTGTTCCGGGTAGGTCAGGGTTTGGACGGTTCAGCATTGTGGGCACGGCTTCTCGCGGGAGCCATGATGGTGGCCCTATCGCTGGTCAGCCTTCCCGCCTTTTTTGTTTTTAGAGGGGCAGGTCGCCTCGCATGCCTCGCCGCGTTGGCCGTATCCATTTACGGGCTTTGGGTCCTATCCGTAAGATATTCAAAATAACGTAACCATCCTACCACTCGCCGCTTGTCGCTAATATTTTACCCCTCGAAGTTATGGCTGCCACCGATGCTACCCAGGTGAATGAACATGTTGATCTTACCGGAGCGTCTGGGGCGGTTTACCGCTTCAGGCTCGTGGAGGACCCAGCCCAACTGCCATCGACGGGAGGCAACTTCGTCTATGTTCGCCGGACGGGCGCGGTGTTCCAGGTCATGTGCTGTTCGGCCGTCAACAGTTTGGTAGAGGCCAGCCAGGCTTGGGACGATGCTGTACGGTCATACGGCGTCCAGAGCCTCTATATCCGCCTGAACGTGGCGCGCGCGACCCGCGCTGAAGAGCACCGCGACCTCATCGCTCGACTGCGGCCGCCAATGCAAGCGCGAGATGAATGAATTGGGCCACTGTGGCTTGTGGCAGCAAGCCATCAAGTACGCGTTGGGCGTCGGCGCGCCAGTGGACGAGGGGAGCACGGCGCCAAGCCGAGCTTTGCCAGTGCGGTTTCGCGCTAACGCCTCGCGCTCGGCCAAAGCTTAGCGGGCGGCGGCGCATTTTTCATGGAGATCGGCTCGGTCGAAGACATCGCTGGGGTCTACCCCCAGATGGAGTGAAACTCGCTAGCGCCGGGCCATACCAGTCATCAAGCTGTCGGGACCTCCCAAGGCGCATCCAATTCAACGACCCCGCCGCCAATCGTTGTCATGAGTTCGTTCACACGCGCCCGCACGGCGGCTTGCAGCGGCACGGAATCGATGAAGCCTGGGCCGTCCGGAACCTTGACGCGGACGCGCTCGGGGTCATCGTCGGTCAATGGCGAATAGACGAAGCCAAGCCCGGCCTGCGGCAATGCCACACCGACCACGGCAATGCCCCTGAGCGATCCATTCACAACGTTGTAGCTCCAGGCTGTCGCGCCCGCCCGCTGCGCTCTGTGCTGTGCGGCGGTGATGCCGGCGCCCATGTTGATGGTGTCCCAGGCCATCGACATCGCCTGGCCTTGATAGACGTGTCCATAGGGCGAACCGAGAAGACTTATGGGGAAACCGCCAACGGCGTCGTTGACCTGTGCTCCCCCATCCGAAAACAGTTTGAAGAACGCGCTGCTGAACTGGCCTTCGGCGGCCTGAATGCCCCATTCGGGGTGTTCGTGCCCTTTGTGGTTTGGTTCGTCCGCCAAAACCTCCCGAACCACGGCGGCGTCGCCGACAAAGCAATTGTCCAAGTCGCCGGATATGCCACGCGCGGTGATCTTGTGCAGGTGCGGCTCGCCGTCCTTGTGGAACGCCAGAATGAACTCGACGTCGGCTCCCGAGTTCGTGCTGGCCTGAACCAGAACCTCGGCGGCTTTCGAAACGTCTCCGGTCGAAAGAAGCCGGCTGCGAGCGCGGCGGATGGCGTCCAGTGCCGGATCGGCGTGGCCAGCATAGGCGACGGAGACGTGAGGGCTAAGGATGACGCCCTTGAGCCGTCCAGGAAAGGCGTCGGCCCTGCCCGCCGCGCTGTCAGAAATCATCGTGTCGGTGAGGAGGCTGATGCGCCTGCCGAACTTGCGGCCAATCCCGATCGTCATCGTTGCCCTGTCGTCGGCGAGCTGCTGAGGAGGCCTAGAAGGCAGAGGCGTCCGTCTTCGCTCGGCGGTACTTCGGCGCCTTCACGGTAAGGCTTAGCGGCTCGCCTAGATCGGTTGTTTGCAGCGTGACCTTGTAGCCCGCCGACGTGGTCAGCTTCTGTTCGTTGAGGTCGCTGAACCGTTCGCTTGGCTTGTTGTGCAGATACATCGTCGCCATCCGATGCCGCTGCTTCTCGTAGAGGATGACCTGGCGCTCTTGCTCGGTCACTTCAGCTTGTTGCAGCAGCGCCGGGCGTAGTGCCCGCACCAGCGGCTCCGGGTCCATCACGAAGCCAAGCCGTTCGAGCGTGATCAACAGGTACGCGAAGTCGGCCGCCGACAGGGCGGGATAGCTAGTGACTTCGCCGTCTGATTTTCGAGGCTGCTTGTAGACGTAGCGGACGGGCAGACCGAGCGTCGCGGCGAGGTCGCGGTACTTAACGTCGCGGATCAGGTCGAGACGCGGATCCATGTAGGATGGGAGGTCTTCGATGTCCGTCCCATACGCCCAGCCTGTGGCGGTTATCCTGTCTACGAAGCTTTGCACTTTCAACGGATAGCTCCGTTCCGGCGCGGGCTCACTCAGGCCACTCCACACGGCTTTGATCAGGGATTTGTCAGCGGCAATCGTCATGGCTCTGCTCCGAGTAACGGTGAGGATCAGCCGGCCAACCTTGCCGTCACGACGTGTCGCGATTCGAATCTCAGAGAGCGAGGACAACACCCTAGCCACGCCCTGGAAAGGCGGCCGTATTGCCGCGTGCGGATTTGGCGCCGCAACCGATCGCCAGCCGCCCCTCGCAACGGCCGCCGACAATCGGCAGAGCGCCCAGTCGCGGGTCCACACAGACAAGGTATGTCGGTTCAGGGAAGCGCCCGACCCAGCGACATACCCTCGCTTGAGGCCGGTGATGAGCTTGGCTTCAGAAGGTTGGCAGCGACCACGCTCCAACCTTTATCAGAGAGGTAGAAGCCCTTGTTTGCCCGCAGAGGTGTTTGCTGCTTGGGATCGAACAGATGAAGGGGCTCAACTTCTGAAAGCGCGTACTTCGCGCTTTCCAGCGAGCTTGAGCTCGTTCGGAGCGACGCATCTGCACGATCCAGCAATGCCGGAAAGGGTGGAACCTGACCCATTCTGGGGGGATATCTGGGGATCAAAGATCCCTGATTTCGCTAAGTGTATGAAAGGAATGGTGGATGCTGCAGGGATTGAACCTGCGACCCCCTCGGTGTGAACGAGGTGCTCTCCCGCTGAGCTAAGCATCCGCCGTGTCGGTGAAGTCCGAAGACCTCGCCGCGAGAGGGACGGGCCTATAGCCCGGTCGTTCGGGGACCGCAAGAGGTCAAAAGCCGGATGCAGGCCGAAGGTACGTCCGAGAACGCATCTATCAACAGATCTCCGCCCAGGGTCTCGACCGGGTCCTCGGTATAGCCAAACGTCACCAGCAGGGTGGGGACGTCGGCGCCCTTGGCGGCCAGGGCGTCGTTGATGCTGTCGCCGACCATCACCGCGCGGGCCGGATCGCCGCCGACCGCCGCGATGGTCGCCAGCACGTGGCGCGGATCGGGCTTGGGGGCGGGGGCGCTGTCGGCGCCGACCACGGCGTCGAAATACTGGGTCAGGTCCAGGGCGTCGAGCAGGGCGACCGACAGGTGGGTCAGCTTGTTGGTGCAGACCGCCAGCTTGGCGCCGGCCGCGCGCAAGGCGACCAGGGCCTCGACCACGCCGGGGAAGGGAGCGCTCTCGTGGGCGATGCGGCCCAGATAGAGGGCGATGAAACGCTCGACCAGGGCGGGGGCGTTGCTTGCGTCCAGCGGCGCGCCGGCGGCGGCGAAGCCGCGCTCCAGCAGGGCCTTGGCGCCGCGCCCGACCATCTTGCGCACGTCGTCGAACGGCAGGGGCGGCAGGCCCTCTTCACCCAGGATGATGTTCAGCGAGGCCACCAGGTCCGGGGCGGTGTCGACCAGGGTGCCGTCGAGGTCGAAGGCGATCGTCGCGCCGTTCAGGACGTCGTTCGGGATGGGGGCCGCGAGAATGTCGTTCTGGGCATGCATGGCTCTGGCCTTTCGGCTAAACGCGCGGCTAATGCAACTTTGGTCCGTGCTTCGGGAGTCGCTTCGTCCATGACCAATTCGGTTTCTTCGCCGGCTGGCCCCAATTCGAGTCGGGCGCGCGCCGCCGTCATATTGGCCGCCGGCCAGGGCACGCGGATGAAATCGCCGACCCCCAAGGTGCTGCACAGGATCGGCGGCCGGACGCTGCTGGACCACGCCATCGACACCGCCGAGACCCTGAACTGCGAGCGCATCGTCGTGGTGGTCGGCGCCCACAGCCCGCAGGTCGGCGAGCATGTCCGCAAGCGGCTGGGCGAGCGCGCCACCGTGCTGCAGGACCCGCCCCAGGGCACCGGCCACGCCGTCCTGGTCGCCCGTGACGCCCTGGCCGACTTCGACGGCGACGTGGTCGTCACCTTCGCCGACTGCCCGCTGCTGACCGCTTCGGTGATCGAGCCGCTGTTCGACCTCCGCGCCAAGGGCGCCGACGTGGCGGTGCTGGGCTTCGAGGCGGCCAACCCCGGCGCCTATGGCCGGCTGATCCTGGCGCCTGKCCACGTGCTGCTGCGGATCGTCGAACTGAAGGATGCTGACGACACCGTTAGACAGGTCAAGCACTGCAATTCCGGCGTCCTGGCCGCCGACCGCGTTACGTTGTTCGACCTGCTGGCCCAGGTCGGCAACGACAACGCCGCCGGCGAATACTACCTGACCGACGTGGTCGGCCTGGCCCATGACCGCGAACTGTCGACCCGCGCCGCCTTCGCGCCCGAAAGCGCCGTGCAGGGCGTCAATTCCCAGGCCGAGCTGGCCGCCGCCGAGGCGGTGTGGCAGGCGGCCCGCCGCAACGCCTTCCTGGTCGAGGGCGTGACCATGCCCGCGCCGTCCACGGTGCACCTGTCGTGGGACACCAAGCTGGCGGCCGGCGTCACGGTCGAGCAGTTCGTGGTCTTCGGCCCGGGCGTCAGCGTCGCGAGCGGCGCGGTGATCAAGGCCTTCAGCCACCTGGAAGGCGCGGTCGTGGGCGAGGGCGCCTTGATCGGCCCCTATGCCCGCCTGCGGCCCGGCGCGGACATCGGTCCGGACGCCCACATCGGCAACTTCGTCGAGGTCAAGAAGGTCAAGGTCGGGGCCGGCGCCAAGGCCAACCACCTGTCGTATCTCGGCGACGGCACGGTTGGCCCAAAAGCCAATATCGGGGCCGGGACGATCTTCTGTAACTACGACGGCTTCGACAAGTTCGAGACCCATGTCGGTGCGAACGCCTTCATCGGCTCCAACACCGCCCTGGTCGCCCCCGTGCGGGTCGGCGACGGGGCGATGACCGGCTCGGGCTCGGTGATCACCCAGGACGTCGAGGATGGGGCCCTGGCCCTGAGCCGGACGCCGCAGAGCGACAAGCCGGGCTGGGCCGCCAAGTTCCGCGCCATGAAGGCCGCCAAGAAGGCCAGGAAGGACAGCAAATGAGCGCCGACGATCAGAAGCGGATTTCGGGCGAAGCGGCCGCCGAGCTGGTGGAAGCCGGCATGGTGGTGGGCCTGGGCACGGGCTCGACCGCCGCCTGGTTCGTGAAAGCCCTGGCCGCGCGCAAGCTGGACATCCGGGGCGTGCCGACCTCCGAGGCCACCGCCAACCTGGCCCGCGAGCTGGGCATCCCGCTGGCGGCCCTGGACGACGTGAAGAGCATCGACCTGACCGTCGACGGCGCCGACGAGGTCGGCCCGGGCCTGTCGCTGATCAAGGGCGGCGGCGCGGCCCTGCTGCGCGAGAAGCTGGTCTGGGAAGCGTCCAAGCGTTGCGTGGTCATCGCCGACGCGGCCAAGCACGTCACCGCCCTGGGCAAGTTCCCACTGCCGATCGAGGTGGTCCGGTTCGGCCACGTCCACACCGGCCAGCGTCTGGCCGACATCGCCGCCGAGTTCGAACTGCTGCCGCCGCGCCTGCGGATGGCCGACCGGGGCGTCGTGGTCACCGACGGCGGCAACGTGATCTACGACATGCCGTCGGGCGTGATCGCCGAGCCCGCCGCCCTGGCCGCCGCCCTGAAGACCGTGACCGGCGTCGTCGACCACGGCCTGTTCCTGGATCTGGCCGACGAAGCCCTGCTGGGAACCGACCAAGGGGTGGTTAAGCTGGTCCCCTAGGCCCATATCCTCCGTCTTCCGATCGCGCGGCGTCACCGCGCGATGCCTGGCGGCGATGAGCGGCGCCAAGGTCGCCGTGGCCGAGGAATACCGGGTCGGCGGCACCTGCGTGATCCGCGGCTGCGTTCCCAAGAAGTTCATGGTCTACGCCAGCGAGGTCACCAGCCAGCTGAAGACCGCCAAGGGCTATGGCTGGACGATCGGCGAGGCCAGCTTCGACTGGAAGGGCTTCCTGCACGACAAGGACGTCGAGATCGCCCGCCTGTCGGGGATCTATGTCACCAACCTGCAGAAGGCCGGCGCGCACCTGCTGCACGGCCGGGCCCAGATCGTCGATGCGCACACCGTCGAGGTCCTGCCCAAGGAAGGCTCCAAGGACGCGGGGCGCTACACCGCCCGCAAGGTTCTGATCGCCACCGGCGGCCGGCCCTGGAAGCCGGACTTCCCGGGTGCGGAATTCGGCATTACCTCGGACCAGGCCTTCCATCTGCCGACCTTGCCCAAGCGGGTCATGGTGGTCGGCGGCGGCTATATCGCCGTGGAGTTCGCCAGCATCTTCAACGGCCTGGGCGTGCAGACCACGCTGCTCTATCGCGGGGCCAACATCCTGCGCGGCTTCGACGACGACGTGCGGATGCACCTGGCCGAAGAGCTGGAGAAGCGCGGCATTAAGGTGGTGCTGGGCTGCGCGCACAAGAGCATCGAGAAGACCGGCGACGGCCTGCTCAGCACGCTCAGCAACGACCTGACCTTCGAGACCGACGCGGTGATGTTCGCCACCGGCCGCGACCCCTATGTCGAGGGGCTGGGCCTGGAGAAGGTGGGCGTGAAGCTCAATGACCGCGGCGCGATCGTGGTCGACGAGCACTCCAAGAYGACGGCCGAGAACATCTGGGCCGTCGGCGACGTCACCGACCGGATCAACCTGACGCCCGTGGCGATCCGCGAGGGCGCGGCCTTCGCCCAGACCGAGTTCTACGAAAACCCCACGACCTTCGACCACGACATGGTCGCCTCGGCGGTGTTCTCGCAGCCGCCGGTCGGGACCGTGGGCATGACCGAGGCCGAGGCCCGCCACAAGTTCGGCAAGGTCGACGTCTATCGCGCCGTGTTCCGCCCGATGAAAAGTGTGTTCTACGGTGGTCAGGACCGCTGCCTGATGAAGCTGGTGGTCAAGCAGGACGACCAGCGCGTGGTCGGGGTCCACGTCGTGGGGCCGGACTCGCCGGAAATCATCCAGATGGCGGCCATCGCGGTGAAGATGGGCGTGACCAAGCCGCAGTGGGACTCCACCTGCGCGGTCCACCCGACCCTGGCCGAAGAGCTTGTGACCATGCGCGAAAAGTACATGCCGTCTGAGATGGGAACCGTATGACCACGACCTCCTCGATCGAGCCGAACGTCCCAGGCGACGTCCTGGCGCGCCGTACGCCCTGGCTGAACGGCGTGGCGATCTTCGTCGCGGTCATGACGCCGCTGCTGGCCTATCTGGCGCCGCTGGGTTTCGCGCCGCTGCTGGCCCTGGCCGGCCTCCTGGCGCTTCCGGGCCTGCGGCTGACGCGCGCCGCCGCGCCGCCGTTGCTGATCCTGGTGGCCCTGGCCCTGTGGGCGGCGGTCAGCATGACCTGGACCCCCGTGCCGATCGACCCCTCCAAGCTCAAGGGCTATGGCGACATCGAGACCCTGACCGCCCTGAAGCTGTTCCTGCAACTGGCGACCTATGGCGCGGCCGTGGTGGCGCTGCGAGGCCTGTCCGACCTGGGCGGGCGGCGTGCGGCGATGGTGCTGGCCTATGGCATGGTGGCGCTGGCCGTCGTGGCCGCGGCGGACTCGCTGACCGGAGCCGCGATCTACCAGAAACTGCATGCCTTGACCGGTGAAGCGATCCGGCCCGACCTGGCGATGGTCAAGGTCTCGCTGTCGACCTACGTCCTGGCGCTGATGTTCTGGCCGGTGACGCTGATCCTGGTGCGCCTTTCGCGTTCCGGCCTGATCTGGGTGTTGGCGGCGGGAACCATCGTCACCTCGGTGATCTGCAGCTCGGACGCCTGTCTCGTCGCCCTGGCGACGGGAGGCGTGGTCTGGCTGTTGGTTTACGCCTTCCGCACAACGGCGGCCAAGGTGCTGGTCGGGCTGGTGGCCGCGCCGTTCGTGCTGGCGCCCCTGGCCGTTCTGGTCGGGGTCGAGACCGGCGTCATCGGGTGGCTGCACAAGCTGGTTCCGGCCTCGTGGGACCAGCGATTGAACATCTGGACCTTCGCCGCCGACCACGTTCAGAGCCACCCGTTCCGGGGCTGGGGCCTGGACGCCAGCCGCACCTTCGGCCTCGCCATCCCGCTGCACACCCACAATGCGCAGCTGCAGCTGTGGCTGGAGCTGGGCGGGATCGGCGCGGCCCTGGCGGGCGTGTTCTTCTGCTGGCTGGCCTATGGCGTCGTGCGCCTGAGCCAGCGGTCGCGGACCG
>NZ_JBFTZS010000108.1:0-13150 GCF_056406675.1 Caulobacter sp. P1_B12_2
CTCTATCAGATCCTGGCCTCGAAGGCCGATCCGATGGCCCCGCCGGCCGGCCCGCGCATCACCGCGCTGCTGACCGAGTTCGACGCCCTGGGGAAGGAAACCAAGGCTCTTTCCGGCAAGTTGCCCGCCTCGGAGCGTCCCAAGATCGACTCCTTGGTCAAGCAGCTCGACGAGTGCCGCAGCGCCATCGACACGGTCAGCGGCATGATCGACGTCGACATCGGCATGGCCAACAGCTTCGCCGGCAGCTTCGAAGACACCTACGTCAAGATGGCCTCGCAGCTGCAGAAGGTCGTTGATGACGCCGCCGGCCGCGCCACCAAGCAGGCCGCCAAGCGTCAGGCCGAAGCCGCCGCCGCGATGAGCGCCACGATCATCATGTCGGTGATCACCCTGCTGGCGGTCGCCGGTCTGGCCTTCATGACCGTCATGACCACCCGCAAGTCGATCGGCGACATCGCCGGCGCCACCGAGAAGCTGTCCAAGGGCGACAATACGATCGACCTGGAGAAGATGACCCGCGGCGACGAGCTGGGCGCCATCGTCCGCTCGCTGAAGGTCTTCCGCGACAACCAGATCCACCTCGAGCAAATGCGCGCCGAGCAGGAGAAGAACGCCGCCCTGACCGCCGAGGAACGCCTCGCCAAGGAGGAGGCCTCGGCCGCCGCCGCCCGCGAGAACGCCCTGGTGGTGTCGTCGCTGGCCGAGGCGCTGGAGCACCTGGCCAAGGGCGACCTGACGTTCCGCGTCCAGGCCGACTTCCCGGGCGACTACCGCAAGCTGAAGGACGACTTCAACGCCGCCATCACCCAGCTGCAGGAAACCATCAAGGTCATCGCGGCCTCGACGGACGGCCTGCGCACCGGCGCCGACGAAATCGCCCATGCCTCGGACGACCTGTCGCGCCGCACCGAGCAGCAAGCCGCCTCGCTGGAAGAGACCGCCGCCGCCCTGGACGAGCTGACCGCCACGGTGCGCCGCACCGCCAGCGGCGCCAAGCAGGCCTCGGAAGTCGTTTCCAGCACCCGCGGTGAAGCCACTCATTCGGGCCAGGTCGTGCACGAGGCCGTCTCGGCCATGGGCGCCATCGAGGACTCGTCCAAGCAGATCAACCAGATCATCGGCGTGATCGACGAGATCGCCTTCCAGACCAACCTGCTGGCCCTGAACGCCGGCGTCGAAGCGGCTCGCGCCGGTGACGCCGGCCGCGGCTTCGCGGTCGTGGCCCAGGAAGTCCGGGCCCTGGCCCAGCGTTCCGCCGAAGCGGCCAAGGAGATCAAGACGCTGATCTCGTCCTCGACCCAGCAGGTCAGCCAAGGCGTCAGCCTGGTCGGCCAGACCGGCGAGGCCCTGCAGCGGATCGTGGTCAAGGTCGGCGAGATCGACGCCCTCGTCACCGAGATCGCCGCCTCGGCCGCCGAACAGGCGACCGGCCTCAACGAAGTGAACACCGCCGTCAACCAGATGGACCAGGTCACGCAACAGAACGCCGCCATGGTCGAGCAATCGACCGCCGCCACCCACTCGCTGAAGGGCGAGACCGGCGAACTGGTGCGCCTGATCGGTCGCTTCCGGGTCGGCGACGGCCGTCAGCAGACCGCCTCCTACGAGCGTCCGCAAGTCGCCGACGCCCACCACCACGCCCCCGCCGCCAATCCGGTGGCTGAACAACGCGCCCGCCTCAACGCCTTCGCCCGTCCTGGACGCGGCGGAGCGGCGAGGGGGGGCCCCCCCGCCGCCCGCCCCACGGCTGGGAGGAGTTCTGATGTCGACAGCGATCGCCCTGCCCGAAACCCTTGATCTCAAGGCGTCGGGACCGCTCAAGCAGGCGTTCGTCGAACGCCGAGGCCAGGACATCGAGGTCCATGCCGACCAGGTCCGCCGTCTCGGTGGTCTGTGTCTGCAGGTCCTGCTCGCCGCCCGCAAGGCTTGGGCCGAGGACGGCAAACCTTTTCTGATCACCGCGCCTTCCGAGGCGTTCGTGGAAACCATCCGTCTGTTCGGGGCCGAAGGGGCTCTGCTGCAGACTGAATTTCAAGGAGCTGCATCGTGACGCGTACTGTCCTCACGGTCGATGACTCGCGTACGATGCGGGACATGCTGCGCATGGCCCTCGCCGGCGCCGGGTTCAATGTCGTCGAAGCCGTCGACGGCGAACACGGGCTGGAAGTGCTGTCCGCCCATCGTCCGGACGTGATCATCACCGACATCAACATGCCCAAGCTGGACGGCTTCGGCTTCATCGAGGCGGTGCGGGTCGACGACGACTATCGCGCCATCCCGATCCTGGTGCTGACCACCGAAAGCGACCCCAGCAAGAAGCAGCGGGCTCGCGAAGCCGGCGCGACGGGCTGGATCGTCAAGCCGTTCAATCCCGAGAAGCTTGTTGAGGCGATCCGCCGCGTCGCGGCTTGATGAATCAAGTGCTTTAGGTACTGAAATACCTTTGTAGGAAGTCGGGGAATGGACGAGCTAGAGGCCATCAAGGTCACCTTCTTTCAGGAATGCGAGGAACTGCTCGCCGATCTGGAAGGCGGTCTCCTGGCTATTCAGGACGGCAACGACGACAGCGACACCGTCAACGCTGTCTTCCGGGCCGTGCACTCGATCAAGGGTGGGGCAGGCGCCTTCGGCCTGGAGCCGCTGGTGCGTTTCGCCCACGTGTTCGAGACCCTGCTCGACGCCCTGCGCTCGAACGAGATCCCCGGCACGCCGGACCTGACCGCTCTTCTGCTGCGCGCCTCCGACGTGCTGGCCGACCATGTCAGCTCGGCCCGCGGGCTGGGCGTGGTGGACATGGACGCCTCGGCCGCCATGGCCGCCGAGCTGAAGGCCGTCACCGATCCCAACGCCGCCCCGGTTCCGGCCGTGGTCTCCGGCGCACCGGCGGACGAGGCTCCTCAATACGTTGACGCAGCTCCGATCGTCATCGGCGCCGAAGACGGCATGGACGACGACGACCTGGGCTTCGACTTCCAGCCCATGACCATCAGCCTGGACGCCCAGGCCGAGGACGCGGCCGTACTCGACGGCAATGTCTGGACGGTGTCGATCCGTCCGAAGTCGGACCTCTACCGCAAGGCCAACGAAACCGCCCTGCTGCTGCGCGAACTGAGCCGCCTGGGTCCGATCCAGGCGACCCTGGACGACAGCGCCCTGCCGACCCTGGAATTCCTCGACGCCGAAGCCGCCTACATCACCTGGAGCGTCCGGGTCGAGACCGAGGAAGGCGAAGAGGCCATCCGCGAAGTCTTCGAATTCGTCGACGGCGACTGCGACCTGGAAATCACCCGCGGCGAAGCCCCCGTGGCCGACGTTCTGGCCGGCCTGCTGGACGTCGCGGCCCCCGAGCCCGAACCCGTCTTCGAAGCCGCGCCGGCTTTCGAAGCGGCCGTGATCGAAACCCCCTTCGAAGCGCCGGTCGCCGTCGCTCCGGTGGTCGAGGCCGTCGCTCCGGCGCCCGCTCCCGTCTCCGCCCCGGCTCCCGCCACGCCGCCGGTCGCCGCCAACGCGCCGGCCGCCGCCAAGCCGGCCCAGATCGACGTGCCCGGTCCTGGCCAGTCGGTGATCCGCGTCGATCCCGAGCGCATCGACCACCTGATCGATCTGGTCGGCGAACTGGTCATCAACCAGGCCATGCTGGCGCAACGCGTCGGCGAATACGGCATCGCCCCGTCCTCCAACCTGGCCATGGGTCTGGATGAGCTGGAACAGCTCACCCGCCAGATCCAGGACAGCGTGATGGCCATCCGCGCCCAGCCGGTGAAGTCGGTGTTCCAGCGCATGCCGCGTCTGGTCCGCGAAGTCGCCAACATGACGGGCAAGCAAGCCCGCCTGGTGATGGACGGCGAGAACACCGAGGTCGACAAGACGGTCATCGAGCGTCTGGCCGATCCGATCACCCACATGCTGCGCAACGCCATCGACCACGGGCTGGAAAGCCCCGAGGATCGCAAGGCGGCCGGCAAGAATCCCGAAGGCGTCGTGCGCCTGGCCGCCCTGCATCGCAGCGGCCGGATCGTCATCGAGGTCCAGGACGACGGCCGGGGCATCAACCGCGAGCGGGTGTTGTCGATCGCCGTCAACAAGGGCCTGATCTCGCCGGACCTGACCCTGACCGACGAAGAGATCGACAACCTGATCTTCCTCCCGGGCTTCTCGACCGCCGACAAGATCTCGGACGTCTCGGGTCGCGGCGTCGGCATGGACGTGGTCAAGCGTTCGGTGCAGGCCCTGGGCGGCCGCATCTCGATCTCCTCGCGTCCCGGCCTGGGCTCGACCTTCACGCTCAGCCTGCCGCTGACCCTGGCCGTTCTGGACGGCATGGTGGTCGACGTGGCCGGCGAGACCCTGGTCATTCCGCTGGCCTGCATCGTCGAAAGCCTGCGGCCCAAGGCCGAGGAAATCCGGCCCCTGGGCCCCACCGGTTCGGTCCTGGCCGTGCGCGACAGCTTCGTGCCGCTGATCGACGTGGGCCTGACCCTGAACTATCGCAGCAAGTCGCCGTCGGCGACCGAGGGCGTGGTGCTGCTGGTCGAAGGCGAGGACGGCTCGCGCGCCGCCCTGGTGGCCGACGCCATCCACGGGCAACGGCAGGTGGTCATCAAGTCGCTGGAGCAGAACTACCAGCAGGTCGAGGGCGTCGCCGCCGCGACCATCCTGGGCGACGGCCGGGTGGCTCTGATCCTGGACGTCGACGCGGTGATCAATCTGCGCCGCCGCGGTCCGCCGCTCCCGTCCGACCCCACCCTCATCGCCGCGGAATAGCCCGATGACCGAGCACCACACCACCCCCAGCGCCGAGACCCGCGAACTGATCTCGTTCCGCGTGGGTGACCAGGAATACTGCGTGGACATCATGGCCGTCCGCGAGATCCGCGGCTGGAGCCCGGCGACCACCCTGCCGCAATCGCCCGCCTACATGCGCGGCGTGATCAACCTGCGCGGCGCGGTCCTGCCGATCATGGACCTGGCCGCCCGCATCGGCATGCAGACCACCGAGCCGAACGTGCGCAGCGTGTTCATCGTGGTCCAGGCCGGCGACCGCACGGTCGGCCTGCTGGTCGACGCGGTGTCCGACATCCTGTCGATCACCGACGACATGTGCCAGCCGACCCCGGACATCGCCTGCGAAAACGTCCGCCACTTCGTGCGCGGCATCATTTCCATCGAAGGACGGATGATCAGCGAGATCTCGCTGGATCGCCTGCTCCCCGAGCGAGAGGCCCTGGCCGCCTAGATGACCGCACCCCCGACCTCCTTCACGGATCGCCGCGAGGCCCTCGTCGATGGCGAGTTCGCCTTCACGAGCGCCGACTTCAAGCGGATCGCGGCCCTGCTGTACGATCAGGCCGGCATCAGCCTGCCCGACAGCAAGGCGACGCTGGTCTATTCGCGCCTGGCCAAGCGCCTGCGCACCCTGGGCCTGAAGACCTTCGCCGAGTACTGCACGTTCGTCGCGCAGGACGGCAATGTCGACGAGCAGCAGCACATGCTGCGGGCCCTGACGACCAACGTCACCCGGTTCTTCCGCGAGCCGCACCACTTCGACGACCTGCGCGCCAACATCCTGGAGCCCATGGCCGACAAGGTCCGGGCCGGCGGGCGCCTGCGCCTGTGGTCGGCGGCCAGCTCGTCGGGCCAGGAACCCTATTCGATGGCGTTCACGGTGCTGTCGGTGTGGCCCAACGCCGCCGATCTGGACATCCGGATCCTGGGCACGGACATCGACACCAACGTGCTGGCCACCGGTCGCGCGGCTGTCTACGAGGAGCAACTCCTCGAGGGCATTCCCGCCAACATGCGCGGCCAGTATTTCGAGCGCGACGCCAGCGACCGCCGCAGCTTCCGGGTCTGCGAAGCCGCCCGCCAGATGGTGGCGTTCCGCGAGCTGAACCTCAACGGCCCCAGCTGGCCGATGAAGGGCCCGTTCGACGCGATCTTCTGTCGCAACGTGGTGATCTATTTCGACGAGCCCACCCAAGAGCGGGTCTGGCAGCGCTTCGCGCCGCTGGTCGCTCCGGGCGGCAAGCTCTATGTCGGCCATTCCGAACGCGTAGGTGCCTCCATTACCGCTTTTGAAAGCGCCGGCCTGACCGCCTATCGCAAGGTGGGACGCTAATGGCCAGAATTCGCGTTCTCGTCGTCGATGACTCCGCCACCATGCGGAGCCTGATCACGGCCGCCCTGACCCGTGACCCCGAGATCGAAGTGGTCGGCGCCGCCGGCGACCCGTTCGAGGCCCGGGGCATGATTAAGGCCCTGAACCCCGACGTCGTCACCCTCGACATCGAGATGCCGAACATGAACGGCATCGAGTTCCTCGAGAAGATCATGCGCCTGCGGCCGATGCCGGTGGTCATGGTCTCCAGCCTGACCCAGGCCGGGGCCGAGATGACCCTGCGCGCGCTGGAGCTGGGCGCGGTCGACTGCGTGGGCAAGCCCACCAACGCGACCGGCACCGCCGAGGCCCTGGCCGAAGTGGCCGACAAGGTGAAAGCCGCCGCCCGCGCTTCGGTGCGGACCAAGGCCGACGCCGCGCCGGCGACTCCTCGCCGCCTGAACTACGTGCCCTCGGGCGACATCGTGGCGATCGGCTCGTCGACCGGCGGGGTGGAAGCCCTCCTGTCGATCCTGACCCAGTTCCCCGAGACCTGTCCGCCGACGGTGATCACCCAGCACATGCCGGCGACCTTCACCGCCAGCTTCGCCGCCCGGCTCGATCGGGCCAGCGGCGCCAAGGTGCAGGAGGCCGTCGWCGGCGCCCTGCTGGAGCCGGGCAAGGTCTATGTCGCTCCGGGCGGGGCGACCCATCTGGAAGTGGTTCGCTCGGCCGGGCTGCGCTGCCGCCTGGTCCAGGGCGACCCCGTCAGCGGTCACCGGCCCTCGGTCGATGTGCTCTTCAACTCGGTGGCCCAGGCCGTCGGGGACAAGGCGGTCGGGGCCATCCTGACCGGCATGGGCCGCGACGGCGCGCAGGGCCTGCTGGCCATGCGCAAGGCCGGCGCCAGGACGCTTGGCCAGGACGAGCAGAGTTGCGTCGTCTACGGCATGCCTCGTACGGCTTTTGAACTCGGTTCGGTGGAGAAGCAGGTCGCCCTGTCCTCCATGGGCCAAACCATTCTCGATCTGGCCTCCGCGAGGCGATGAACCCATGCCCCAAGCAAGCACCATTTCCGTTCTCGTCGTCGATGACCAGCTGACCATGCGGGCGTTG
This sequence comes from Caulobacter sp. P1_B12_2, assembly GCF_056406675.1. Lineage (NCBI taxonomy): Bacteria > Pseudomonadati > Pseudomonadota > Alphaproteobacteria > Caulobacterales > Caulobacteraceae > Caulobacter > Caulobacter sp. P1_B12_2. The sequence goes on from NZ_JBFTZS010000108.1 coordinate 7,217, forward strand.
ATCCGCAACGCTTTGCAGCAGATCGGTTTCAAGGACATCCGCGAGGCCCCCGACGGCGAGGAGGCTCTCAAGAACCTCCTGGCCAAGCCGGCCAACCTGGTCATCTCGGACTTCAACATGCCGAAGATGGACGGGCTGGCGCTGCTGCGCGCCGTGCGCTCGCACCCGCCGATCCGCCAGACGGCCTTCGTCATGCTGACCGGCCGGGCCGATCGCGAGCTCGTGCAGCGCGCCGTGCAGTTCGGCGTCAACAACTACTGCGTCAAGCCGTTCACGGTTCAGGGTCTGAAGGAAAAGATCGAACAGGTCTTTGGCCAGCTGACATGATGGGGCGAGACGCTTCCCTAGACGACGGTCCAGCGATCAAGGTCCACGTCACCCAGGGCGAAAGCCATGTGTCGGCGGACCCGCAGGTTGTCATGACCACGGTGCTGGGTTCGTGCATCGCCGCCTGCCTGCGCGATCCGACCACCGGCATCGGCGGCATGAACCACTTCCTGCTGCCCGACACCGGCGGCAGGGCCAACAACGACAATGGCGACGCGGTCCGCTATGGCGCCTACGCCATGGAGCTGCTGATCAACGGCCTGCTGAAGAAGGGCGCCCGACGCGACCGTCTCGAGGCCAAGATCTTCGGCGGCGGCAAGCTGTTCGACGGCCTTTCGGACGTCGGCGCCAGCAACGCCGAGTTCGCCGAACGCTTCCTGCGCGACGAAGGCATTCCGATCGTCTCGTCCAGCACGGGCGGCCTTTCGGCCCGGCGGGTCGAGTTCTGGCCGGCTTCCGGCCGGGTTCGCCAGCGCCTGGTCGCCGTCGACAACGCGCCGACCGAAGTCCGGCGTCCCGTCGCCCCCGCCCCCGCCGCCAGCAGCGGCGAACTGGAGCTGTTCTGACCCTATGACCGCCCAGCCGCGTGCCTTGCCTTACATCGACGAAACCCCCGGGCAGCTGCCCGTGGGCGAGCTTTCGCGTCGGCTGGCGGCGGAGCTGATGGCCGCGGCGGCGATCTGCCGCGACTGCGAACACATCGCCGGCGACCTGGCCGGCGGCGGCGCGGCGCTGGAAAACCTGTCGCGGCTGCAGGCCCTGGACGAGCTGAGCCAACGCCTGCACGGCTTGTCGGACGTCCTGGCTCGCATCGGCCAGCACGCCTCGGGCGAATGGAGCCTGGCCGTCGAGCCGCTGCTCGCGGGCCTGGGCCTGGCCGATCTGGTGGTGCGCCTCCGCGACGCCGAGAACCCAGCAGGCTGGGGCGCCGAAGCCGGCGAGCTCGACTTTTTCTAACCCATGCGCGAACCGCTTCACGCCTCGACCCGGATCAATCTCGAAAAGGTCGAGCTGCTGCTCGTCGACGACAGCGTTCCGTCGCTGAACCTGCTGTCCCAGGTGCTGCTGGGCTTCGGCATCACCAACCTGACGCGCGCTGACAGCGCCAAGGCGGCCCAGTCGCTTCTGCGCGAGCGCACCTTCGACCTGGTCATCAGCGCCACCAACATGGCCGGCGTCGACGGCTACGAGCTGGTCAAATGGCTGCGTCGCGGGGCCTTGGAGGCCAACCGCTACCTGGCCGTGATCCTGGTGTCGGGGCACACGCCGCCGTCCCAGGTGTTCAAAGGCCGCGACGCCGGCGCGAACTTCACGATCGCCAAGCCGATCACCCCCAAGATCGTCCTGGAGCGCATCCTGTGGGCGGCCAAGGAAGACCGCCAATTCATCGAATGCGGAACCTATCTGGGCCCCGACCGGCGGTTCAAGAACGATGGTCCCCCGGCCGGCGCCAAGGGGCGTCGCCGCGAGGATCCCCCACAGGCGCTTCGCCCGCCGGGCGCGCAGGCCCAGGGCGGGCCTGACGCCGAGAAAGTGAAACCATGACCCCCGTCCGTAAATTCCGCGCGCCCAACCGACTGTCTATGCTGGTCAGGGCCGACGGCGGCGTGATGGCCAAGGACGCCCTGGCGGCGGCCGACGCGGCGCTGGAGCCGCTGCGCGCCGAGTCGCTGGCGGTGCTCGACGCGGCCCTGGTCGAGATCGAAAGCCGGTTCGGGAAATCCGCCGCGGCCACCCGTGGGGCCAGCGCCTACCAGGACCTCTACACCCTGGCCCTGCGGATCATCGACGTGTCTGGCTTCCTGCCGGGGTCCTGCGTCGATCAGGCGGCGATCTCGTTCTGCGCCCTGGTCGACAACTGCGCCGAGGCCGGCGCATGGCGTTGGGACGCCATCGACGTCCATATCAACGCGCTGCGGCTTTTGCGCACCGCCGACCTGAACCCCGAGCAGCGGCGCGCGGTGATCGACGGGCTCAACAAGGTCAGCCAACGGCGTATCGAAGACATCTGAGACGGTTGGACCGAGGCCAAGCTTGGCCTCAATGTGGCCGAAACGACACGATCACCGCTCCGCTACGTTTCGCCACGCTCCAGCCATCTTGTGAATAACGGTTTCATTTGATACCGCTGACATTGCTACCGGTGTCAGGACAACATCGCACAACGATGTGACACCGGTGTCAAAAATGACGGTCAGACGCGGCCGCGCGGGAAGGAAGCGCGGACGCGATCTCGGCCGGCGATGCGAAAGCGTCGTTTAAGAAATGTGGTCACGGGAGGAGGATACATTGTCTCAGGTCTCTAAGCAGCGCGTTCGTACGCTGAAGCTCGGTGTTTCGAGCGGCGCCATGCTGATGGCTATGGCCCTGGCGGGAGCCGCTTCGGCGCAGCAAGCGCCGGCGCCCGCCGCGGTCGATGACACCGCCGTCGAAGAAGTGGTCGTCACCGGCTTCCGGGCCAGCCTGGCCAACGCCCTTGACATCAAGCGTCGCGAAAACGACCTCGTCGACGTCATCAAGGCGCAAGACATCGCCGATTTCCCCGACCTGAACCTGGCTGAATCGCTGCAACGCGTGCCGGGCGTGTCGATCGACCGCGACGGCGGCGAAGGTCGCACCATCACCGTCCGCGGCCTTGGTCCCGATTTCACCGTCGTTCGCCTGAACGGCCTGGAAGCCCTGGCCACCACCGGCGGCAAGGACGGCTCCGGCGGCGCCAACCGCGGTCGCCAGTTCGACTTTTCGATCTTCGCCTCGGAACTGTTCAACAGCGTCACCGTGCGCAAGTCGACCTCGGCGATGAACGAGGAAGGCTCGCTGGGCGCGATCATCGACCTGCAGGCCTCGCGTCCGTTCGATTTCAGCGGCTCGGCCATGAGCATGGGCGCCAAGATCGGCTGGAACGACCTGTCGCGGAAGAAAGACCCGCGCTTCACCTTCCTGGCCAGCAACCGCTGGGATACGGGCATCGGTGAAATCGGCGCCCTGATCTCGGTGGCCTACGCCGAGCGCAAGACGCTGGAAGAAGGCTCGTCGACCGGCCGTTGGGAAAACCCCAGCGTCGCCAACAACAGCTCGACCTCGTTCCCCTGCGCCGCCCCGGCCTACAACCCGGTCAGCGGCCCGGCCCTGACCTGCGCGCAGATCGGTTCGAACACCCCGAGCACGACCGCGCCAACGGCTGCGCCCGCCGGCACCGCCAACAACCTGTGGCACCCGCGCATCCCGCGCTACGGTCGTCTGCAGTACGATCAGAAGCGCTTGGGCGTGACCGGTTCGCTGCAATGGCGCCCGACCGAAAACTCGACCCTGACGTTGGACGCCCTGCTGGCCGAGTTCACCAACAATCGCGACGAGACCTATCTGGAAGTCATCTCGTTCAGCCGCAGCGGCCAGGGCCTGCCCCAGACCGACGTGGTCAACTTCACGGCCGACGACAAGGGCCACCTGATCAAGGGTACGTTCGACGACGTCGACGCCCGGGTCGAGTACCGCCACGACGACCTGAAGACCGAGTTCAACCAGTTCACCCTGACCTATGACACCAAGTTCGGTGAAGCCGGTCACCTGAACGTGGTCTACGGCCAATCGCGGTCGATCCAGGACAACCCGGTCCAGACCACGTTCTCGTTCGATCGCTACAACAGCGACGGCTACAGCTACGACTACTCGCAGAACGACAAGCTGCCGACGCTCAGCTACGGCTTCGACCCGACCAACCCGGCCAACTTCACCTACAGCGCCAGCAACGCGCAGGGCGACCCGTCGCTGCTGCGTCTGCGCCCGAGCAAGGCGGTCAACACCTTCAAGACCTTCCGCGCCGACGTCGACTACGAGATCCTGGACGGCTTCAAGCTGCGCTACGGCGGCGACTACAAGGAATACGGCTTCTCCTCGTTGGAGCAGCGCCTGTATTCCCGCAACCTGGCCACCACGGGCACCACCTTTACGGCCGAAGCGGGCTTCCCGCTGCCCGCCGGTGTCTCGATCGCCGACGTTTCGCGCCTGATCACCGGTTTCGGCCGCGGCCTCGACCTGCCGGCCGGCGTGCCGACCTCGTGGATCGCGCCCGACCTGGACAAGCTGAAGAAGGTCATCGGCTACGACTGTAACTGCATCAACGCCAACGGCGACTTCCGCCTGTCGGTGCTGAACCAGTTGGGCGCCCTGCGCTCGGTCACCGAGAAGGACACCGCCTTCTACATCCAGGGCGACTTCGACTACGACATCTTCAACATCCCGGTGCGCGGCAACCTCGGCGTGCGCTATGTGAAGACCGACCAGTCGGCCACCGGCCACTACAACTCCGGCAACACGACGGTCACCGTCCCCACCCCGATCGGCAATCTGTCCGAACAGGTCGCCACCGACGCGACCCAGACCGTGCAGCGCGAATACACCAACACGCTGCCGGCGCTGAACATCTCGGCTCAGCCGATGGAGAACTTCTTCATCCGCTTCGCCGCCGCCAAGGTGATGACGCGTCCGCAGTTGCCGAACCTGTCGCCTGGCTTCACCGCCATGAGCCAGCCTAACCAGACGCTGACGCGCGGCAACCCGGACCTGGATCCGATGCTGGCGAACAACCTGGACCTCAGCTTCGAATGGTATCCGGACAAGGAGACCCTGCTGTCGGCCGGCTTCTTCCAGAAGGACATCAAGTCCTACATCCAGCAGACCGCCGAGGTCATGCCCTGGTCTGAGACCGGCCTGCCCAACAGCCTGCTGACCAACACCAACACCCAGGCGACGCCGTTCACCGTGACGACGCAGGTCAACAGCCCGGGCGGCAAGCTGCGCGGCTTCGAATTGAGCGCCCAGCGTCCGTTCACCTTCCTGCCGGCTCCGTTCGACAAGTTCGGCGCGATCGTGAACTACACCCACGTCAAGAGCGACATCGACTACATCATCAAGGCGCCGACCTACGGCGGCACGCCGCGGGTCCAGACCGCGCCGGCGGTTCTGGTCACCCAGCCGCTGGTCAACCTATCGCCCGACGCCTTCAACGCCACGCTGTACTACGAGAACGGGCCGTTCAAGGCGCGCATCTCGGGCTCGTACCGCGACGCCTACCTGATCCAGGTCGCCCCCTCGGCGACCAACAACAACGACGTCCGGATCAAGGAAAAGACCTTCAACCTCGACAGCCAGGTCAGCTACGAACTGGGCAAGTTCACGGTCACCCTGGAAGCCATCAACCTGACGGACCAGGAAGACAGCAAGGTCGACGACTCCACACGCATGAGCTCGGAAGAGTACGTGCACTTTGGTCGCCAGTTCTATCTGGGCGTGAAGTACAAGTTCTAGGTCGCATTCCTCCCCGAAACGACCAAAGGGCGCTGGTGAAAACCAGCGCCCTTCTTTTTGTGTCGATCGATCGCCTCATCCCAAGTGTCGGGCGGGGCTAGGCGGGCCTATCGGCTAGGAACGCCGTCGATCCAGGTTTCGCGGACGGCGAAGGCCTGATCGAGCAACACCAGGTCGGCGGCCTGGCCGGCCCGGATCGCACCGCGCTCGCCCGCCAGGCCCAGGAAGGCGGCGGGGGCGGACGAGGCGATCGACACGGCGTCCTCCACCGACAGGCCCAGCATCGCCATGGCGTTGCGC
>NZ_JBFTZS010000109.1:0-11395 GCF_056406675.1 Caulobacter sp. P1_B12_2
CTGGTGGGGACACGCCGCAAGGGCATGTCCCCAGCCGCGCGCCTAGATCTCGTAGTCCAGTTCGCCTTCCAGCCAGGCGACGATCCGCTCGGCGGCCTCGACCGGGCCGATGGCCGTGGTGTCGATCCGCAGCTCCGGCGCTTCGGGGGCCTCGTAGGGGCTGTCGATGCCCGTGAAGTTCTTCAGGTCCCCGGCCCGGGCCTTCTTGTAGAGGCCCTTGACGTCGCGCGCCTCGGCCACGGCCAGCGGCGTGTCGATGAACACCTCGACGAATTCGCCGTCCTGCAGGATCTCGCGGGCCAGTCGGCGCTCGGCCCGGAACGGCGAGATGAAGGCGGTCAGCACGATCAGCCCGGCGTCGACCATCAGCTTGGACACCTCGGCCACCCGGCGGATGTTTTCGACCCGGTCCTCCTCGGTGAAGCCCAGGTTCTTGTTGAGGCCGTGGCGCACATTGTCGCCGTCCAGCAGATAGGTGTGGCGGCCCAGGGCGTGCAGGCGCTTCTCGACCAGGTTGGCGATCGTCGACTTGCCCGCGCCCGACAGGCCGGTCAGCCAGACCACCCGGCCGCGCTGGCCCTTCAGCGCCGCCCGCGAGGCCTTGCTGACGTCGGTGTGCTGCCAGTGGATGTTGTCGGCCCGGCGCAGGGCGAAGTTCAGCAGGCCCGCCCCGACGGTGCGGTTGCTGATCCGGTCGATCAGGATGAAGCCGCCCAGGTCGCGGTTCTTGGCGTAGGGCTCGAACGGGATGGCCTGGTCCAGCGACAGGTTCACCAGGCCGATCTCGTTCAGCTCCAGCTTCTTGGCCGCCAGGTGCTCCAGCGTGTTGACGTTCACCCGGTGCTTGATCTCGGTGACGCTGGCGCCGACCATCCGCGTGCCGATCTTCAGCAGGTAGGAGCGGCCGGGCGGCAGGGGTTCGTCGTCCATCCAGACGACGGTGGCCTCGAACTGGCCGGCCACGGCGACCGGGTCTTCGGCGGCCACCAGGATGTCGCCGCGGCTGACGTCGATCTCGTCGGCCAGGGTGATCGTCACCGACTGGCCGGCATAGGCCTCGGCCAGGTCGTCGGGCTTCGTCACGATCCGCGCGACGGTGCTCTCGCGGCCCGAGGGCAGCGACTTGACGCGGTCGCCCGGCTTGACCGTGCCGGCGGCGATCTGGCCCGAGAAGCCCCGGAAGTCGAGGTTCGGGCGGTTCACCCACTGCACGGGCATGCGGAACGACTGGCTCCGCAGATCGTCCTCGACCTCGACGCCTTCCAGCCAGTCCATCAGGATCGGGCCCTCGAACCACGGCGAGTCCTCGCCCCGGCTGGCCATGTTGGCGCCGGTCAGGCCCGAGATCGGGATCGGGGTGAAGGTCTCCAGGCCGATCTGATCGGCGAAGGCGCGATAGTCGGCGACGATGCGGTCGAACGTCGCCTCGTCCCAGCCGACCAGGTCCATCTTGTTCACCGCCAGGACCACGTGGCGGATGCCCAGCAGCTTGACGAGATAGCTGTGACGACGGGTCTGGGTCAGCACGCCCTTGCGGGCGTYGATCAGGATCACGGCCGCGTCGGCGGTCGAGGCGCCGGTGACCATRTTGCGCGTGTACTGCTCGTGGCCGGGGGTGTCGGCGACGATGAACTTGCGCTTGTCGGTGGCGAAGAAGCGATAGGCGACATCGATGGTGATGCCTTGCTCGCGCTCGGCGGCCAGACCGTCGACCAACAGGGCGAAGTCGATCGCCCCGCCTTGCGTGCCGACCCGCTTGGAGTCGGCCTCGAGGGCGGCCATCTGATCCTCGAAGATCATCTTGCTGTCGTAGAGCAGCCGGCCGATCAGGGTCGACTTGCCGTCGTCCACCGATCCGCAGGTGATGAAGCGCAGCAGCGACTTGTGCTGGTGGGCGATCAGATAGGCGTCGATGTCGTCGGCGATCAGGTCGGAGGGCTTGTAGATCGCGTTCAAAGTGGAAGGTGGCATCAGAAATAGCCCTCCTGCTTCTTCTTCTCCATCGAGGCGGACTGGTCGTGGTCGATGACCCGGCCCTGGCGCTCGCTGGTGGTGGTCAGCAGCATCTCCTGGATGACCTCGGGCAGGGTGGAGGCGGTGCTTTCGACGGCGCCGGTCAGCGGGTAGCAGCCCAGGGTGCGGAACCGCACGCTCTTCATCTGGGGGGCTTCGCCGGGACGCAGCCGGAAGCGGTCGTCGTCGACCATGATCAGGCTGCCGTCGCGCTCGACCACCGGCCGTTCGGCCGCGAAGTACAGCGGCACGATCGGGATGTTCTCCAGGTGGATGTATTGCCAGACGTCCAACTCGGTCCAGTTGGAGATCGGGAACACGCGCAGGCTTTCGCCCGGGTGCTTGCGAGTGTTGTAGAGCTTCCACAGCTCGGGCCGCTGGTCCTTGGGATCCCAGCGCTGCTCGGTGGTGCGGAAGCTGAACACCCGCTCCTTGGCCCGGCTCTTCTCCTCGTCGCGGCGAGCGCCGCCGAAGGCTGCGTCGAAGCCGTACTTGGCCAGGGCCTGCTTGAGGCCCTCGGTCTTCCACAGATCGGTGTGAAGAGCGCTGCCGTGGTCGAACGGGTTGATCCCCCGCGCCTCGGCCTCGGGGTTCTTGTGGACCAGCAGGTCGAAGCCCAGCTGCTGGGCGATCGTGTCGCGCAGCTCGTACATGGCCCGGAACTTCCAGGTCGTGTCGACGTGCAGCAGCGGGAAGGGCGGCTTGGACGGATAGAACGCCTTGGCCGCCAGGTGCAGCATCACCGCGCTGTCCTTGCCGATCGAATACAGCATGACCGGGTTTTCGCACTCGGCCGCCACCTCGCGCAGGATGTGGATGCTCTCGGCTTCCAGTCGCTGCAGGTGCGTCAGCCGGGCCGGGGACAGCGCATTCATCGACGGGTCCGCAAAGGCGTCGTGCGACAGCGAAGCGACTTGGGTAGGGGGCAAAACGCGTATCCGCAAATGGAAAGCACCGCCGATGCACGAAGGCGCGACGACGGGGCGGTGATCCTGAGCGTGGACCTAGGTCTCGCGGGGCAAGCGGGCAAGGCCGGGAAATCTGCAGGCGCTGTGAGCTTCGATGGAGCCTCGCGCCTGGAGCGCCGCCTTTCATGACCAAAAGTTCACTCGCGCCTGGCGACGAAGCGTCGCATAACGCCGCTATCGGAAAATGGGCTCCCCGATGTCATCCCTGGCTGAATTCATCGCCGCGATCATGCTGTGGCTTTCGTCGATGGCGCTCTGCCAGTTCGGCATGGCTGTCGAGCATCAAGCCAAGGCTCCGGCCAAGGCCGAGCGGGTCATCGCCCGCACGCCCCGCCAAGAGGCCGTTCAGACCGTCGAACGCTGCCCCCGTCTGCACAAGGCCGAGATCAGCGCCTAGGGTCTTGGCTCGCCAAGCCCTGCCCAGGATGGGAAATCCGGCGGAACCCGCTATGCGCGCCCGCTTTTCGCCGCTAGGTTTATTCGTTGCGTGCGAGAGGGGCGTCCGCGCGGCGATGTTCATCCGGCCCCAAGCCGTTTCGCCCTGGGACTATGGCTGCGTATGAAGCCTAAGAAGCGCCAACCGCTTGATTTCACCGGCGTTCCCGTGGAGCCGCCGGTCGAGGACGTCGGCCGCCTTGACGAGGTGGAAGCCGAGCCCGATGCGGAGGCGCCGGTCAGCGAACCGGACCTGGACCTGGATATCGCCGCCGTTCCCGAGGCCTCGGCCCCGCCGATTCTCGATCGCGGCCCGCTGGATCCCGAACCCCAAGCCGTGTCCGCACAGCCTCCCGCGCCTGCTCCGGAGACGCCCCGCGCCGCCGCGCGGCGAGGCTTTTTCGGCAGTGCGCCGAAGCCGCAGCCTGCAGCCCAAGCGCCTCCCTTGCCGCCCGAGACCCTCGAGCCGATCGAACCTCCGAAAGCCGAGGTCGCGGCTTCCGAGCCGGAAGCGGTGATCGAACCGGCCCCGCCGCCGACGTCGAACTTCAAGGCGCCTGAACCCGAGGCCGGCCCGGCCCCGTTCTCGCCGACGCGTGGCCGACGCAGCGCCCCGGTCGAGGCCGAACCCCTGGCCCCGCTGCCGTCTTTCCTGACGGCGCCTGTCGCCGCCCAGCCGCCGGCTCCGGTGGCTGAGCCCGAAGCCCCGGCCCCCTCGAAGCGGTTCGAAGCCGCCGTCTCCAAGTCGCGCGAGACCGCGCCGATCGATCCGCCCGTCACGCCGCTGTACACGCCCCGCGAGGGCAAGAAGCCGATGCCCGCGCCGCTGTTCTGGAGCTTGGCGATCGCCGCCGCGGCGCTCTGGACGCTGGGGCCGATCGCCTTCGCATTCGGCTACGGCGCCGGCGTGCCGGCCCTGAAGGTCGACCAGTTCGCCCTGATGGTCTTCGCCGCCCTGGCCGTCGGTCCGGCCGCTTTCACCCTGCTGGGCGCCTATATGCTGCGCCAGGCCATGGGGGTCTCGGCCGAGCTGAAGCACAGCCGGATCATGACCGACCGCCTGGTCACCCCGGCCGCCCTGGCGGCGGCAGGCGTCGAGGGCGTCGTCGAGCGTATCCGCAGCCAGATCGACGCCGCGACGACCGCCGCCGAGGGAGCCCGCGCCCGGGTCCAGGAACTGCGCGAAGCCTTGGCCGAGGAAACCCTGGCCCTGGCCCAGACCACCAGCGAGTCCGCTCGCATGGTGCAGCAGCTGTCCGAAGGCCTGGGTCACGAGCGTCAGGCCATGCACGCCCTGTCGACCACGCTCGACGCCCAGTCCACCGCCGTGGTCGACGCCATCGGCAGCCAGGCGCGCATGGTCGCCGAAGCTTCCGACCTGGCCGAGACCCAACTTCGGGAGGCCGAGGCCGCCCTGGCCGCTCGCGCCGCCGACCTGGCCGCCGCCGCCGCCGAGGCGTCCGACGCCGCGCGGGTCGGGGCCGAGGACCTGTCGCGCCAGATCGCCCGCCTGGAAACCGCCGGCCAAGGCGTCGGCGACCAGATGAGCGCCGTCGAGCGCACCCTGGCCACCCAGCGCGCCGCGCTCGTCGCCGCCAGCCAATCGCTGCGCACCGATCAGGAAGACTTCGCCGCCGAAAGCGAGACTCGTACGGCCCAGCTGACCGAGTTCATCGGCCACACCCGCGCCGGCGCCACCGAGATGAGCGACATGGCGGCCATKGGCGCCGAGGTGCTGCGCGGTCTGATCGGCGCGGCGGCCCAGCAGCTGCGTGAAGTCGCCGAGACCGCCCGCGCCGAACGCGAGGCCCTGGCGGCCGAGACCTCCAGCGCCATCGCGGCCCTGGCCAGCGCCGCCGGCGGCCAGCGCGCCGACCTGGAAGGCGCTTTGGCCCAGGCGATGGAGGCGATGGCCGAGGCGGCTCGCAAGGCCAACGACGGCGTCGAGCTTCGCGTCGAATCCGCCCGCGTCCGCGTCGACCAGCTGAACGAGATCGCCTTCGCCGCCGGCCAGAAGGCCGACACAGTGTTCGAGTCTCGCATGGACGAGGCCCGCGACCTGATCGAGCAATCGGCCCAGGTCGTCGAGCAGGCCGGCGCCCGCACGGCCCAGAAGCTGTCCGAAAGCGTCGAGACCGCTCGCGGCGCCATCGCCGAGATGGAGACCATGCTGGCCGACGTCGGCCGTCGCACCGCCGACCTCCCGGCCGAGGCCCTGGCGCGCGCCAACGAGGTCCGGGCCCAGATCGAGCAGGGCATCGAGGATCTGCGGCAGTCCGCCCGTCGGACCGCCGAGGAGACCGCGGCGATCGATCAGGCGTTTCAGGAGCGCGTCCGCCGCAACTACGACATGCTCAGCGAGGCCGTCGGCCGGATGGGGGGCGCGGCTCCCGCCGCTGCACCGTCCCGCGCCCCGCCGCCGTTGAATCGCCAGGTCCAGGCGCCGCCTCCGCCCGAGCCGTCGCCGGTTTCCAAGCCGGCGAATGAGGCGGCAGCCGAGGAGGCGGGTCTGCGTCCGCGTCTGCGCCTGACCCCCACGGCGACCGACGACGAGTTCCGCTCGGTGTTCGACGCCGCCGGTGGCCGCAACGCCGCGCCGGCCCCGCCCAGCGATAGGGCCGAACCGCAAGCCGGCGGCCTGTCCTGGCGCAACCTGCTGTCGGGCCTGGAAAGCGCCGCGCCCGGCGACGCCGCCCTGGGCGAGAAGATGGCCGGCGAGATCCTGGCCATGGGCATCGACCCGACGGCCCTGCTGCCCCGAGGCCGCATCGACGAGATCGCCGCCACCATCCAGACTCACGACGAGGGCGGGGCGCGCGAGGTGGTCAAGAAGCTGGCCCCGGCCGCTATCCGCCGGCTGGTCCGCCGACTGTTCTCGGACGCCCCGCTGCGGGCCGACGCCGAGCGCTTCCTGCGCCGCTACGCCGGCATGATGGACGAGGCTTCCGAGCAGGACCGCGAGGGCTTCCTGGTGGCGGCGCTGCTGTCGTCCGACGCCGGCCGCGCCTACCTGCTGCTGGACGCCGCGTTCGGCGACCTGGCCTAGTGAGCATGGGTCTAGTGAGAATGGGCCTGACGTGAAGCGCCTGTTCGATGCGGCGTCGTCGGGAGCGGCGCTGCTGCTGCTGGCCATCCCGCTGCTGATCGTGGCGGCCGTCGTGCGCCTGACCTCGCCGGGACCGGCGCTTTACTGGTCGCAGCGGGTGGGACGTGGCAACGCCCTGTTCTCGATGCCCAAGTTTCGCACCATGCGGATCGATACGCCGGAGGTGGCTACTCACCTGCTGGACAATCCCGACCGCTGGCTGACCCCGCCGGGCGCCTTTCTCCGCAAGGCCAGCCTCGACGAGCTGCCGCAGTTGTGGAGCGTGCTGGTCGGCGACATGAGCCTGGTGGGGCCGAGGCCGGCGCTGTTCAATCAGGACGACCTGGTGGCGCTGCGCACGGCGGCGGGGGTCGAAGCGCTACGGCCGGGCGTCACCGGCTGGGCGCAGATCAACGGCCGCGACGAGATCGCCATTCCCGAGAAGGTGGCCCTGGACGCCGAATATCTGCGGCGACAGGGGTTTTGGTTCGACCTGACGATCCTGCTGCGCACGGTGCTGCCGGTGGTCACCGGCAGGGGCGTGACGCGTTAGGCCAGCTCGCCGTACGCCTTCTCCAACGCCGCCACGAACACCGCATTGCCCGCCAGATCCCGGCTGAACACCGGCTCCAGTTTCAGGAACGCGGCCACGTCGGCCTTGGCGTCGCCCGTGCAGGCCGCCGCCGTCTCGACCAGGCGGTCGGCCAACGGATCGACGATCTTCTCGCCCGAAGCGGCGCGGCGGCGGACGAAGTGCATCCAGGCGGCCAGCGGCAGGGCGAGACGGTCGACCGGGCGGCCGGCCTCCAGGGCGTCGGCGACGGTGCCCAGAATTCGGAACGGCAGCTTCTGCGAGCCGTCCCAGGCGATCTGGGCCAGCAGGTGGCGGATCTCGGGATTGCGGAACCGGCCCAGGATCGCCTGGGCGTAGGCGGTCAGGTCCAGGCCGCGCGGGGCGGTCAGGGTCGGGATGATGTCCTGGACCATCAGGTCCTCGGCGATCCTGGCTAGGGCTGGATCGCTGATCGCCTCGAACACCGTCTCATGGCCCTTCAGCAGACCGACATAGGCGATGGTCGAGTGGACGCCGTTCAGCAGCCGCAGCTTGGCGCGCTCGAAGCCGCGCACGTCGTCGGTCAGGGTGACGCCCACCGACGCCAGGTCCGGAGCGCCCCCATTTTCTGAAGGAGGGCCGAGCACGTCCTCGACGACCCACTGGGTGAAGGCCTCGCGCTGGATCGGCCAGGCGTCGGTCAGGCCGGTGGCCGTCTCGACCCGGGTCCGCAGGGCGTCGTCGGTGGCGGGGGTGATGCTGTCGACCATGGTGCGCGGGAAGCGGGCCTCGGCCTCGATCCAGGCGGCCAGGGTCGGGTCGATCGCTTCGGCGAAGGCGACGACCGCCGCCTTCAGACGCCAGCCGTTGTCGGCGAGGTTGTCGCAGGCCACCACGGCGTAGGGCGGCAGGCCCACCTGGTGGCGGCGACGCAGGCCCTCGACCACGTAGCCGACGGCGCTGACCGGCTCGCGCGGATGGGCCAGGTCGTGGACGATGTCCGGATGGGCGGTGTCCAGCTTGCCGTCGCCGGTCAGGCAGTAGCCCTTCTCGGTGACGGTCAGGGTGACCATGCGGGTGGTCGGGGCGGCCAGGCGAGCGAAGACCGAGGGCGGATCCTCCGGCGCGACCAGCACCTCCAGGATCGAGCCCACCACGCGGAAGGTGGTCTCGGCGTCCAGCTGGGCCAGGGTGTAGAGGCCGTCCTGCGGCTGCAGGGCGTCGCGGACGCCGGGGCTCTTCAGCGACACCGCGCAGATGCCCCAGCGTGGGTCCTTGGCCAGCAGCTGGTCGAAATAGAAGGCCTGGTGGGCGCGATGGAAGGCGCCGGGGCCGAAATGCACGACGCCGACCRTGACCTTGTCGCGGTCATAGGCGGGCAGGGCGACGCCGGGAATGGCGGCCGGATAGCTGACGGCGTTCAGACGCAGGGGACGGGAGATCGCTTCTTGCGAGGTAATGGGGGTCACAGAGTAACGCCTTGCTTCCAGATGGCGATTTCACGCTCGCCGTTGAGTTCGGCCTTGGTCGGCTGGCCCGAGGCCGTGGCCACGACCAGATCCATCAGGGAGTCGGCCGCCGCGTCCATGGTCTGGCCCGATAGCACCACGCCGGCGTCGAAGTCGATCCAGCCCGGCTTGCGGGCGGCCAGGGCCGAGTTCGAGGCGATCTTCAGGGTCGGGGCGGGGAAGCCCAGCGGCGTGCCGCGACCGGTGGTGAACAGGATCACCGTCGCGCCGGCCGCCGTCAGGGCGGTGGACGACACCGCGTCGTTGCCGGGCGCCTCCAGCAGGGTCAGGCCGTGCGGCCCGACCTGGTCGCCGTAACGCAGCACCTCGACCAGCGGCGCGCGGCCGCCCTTCTGCACCGCGCCCAGGGACTTTTCCTCGAGCGTGGTGATCCCGCCGGCGATGTTGCCGGGCGAGGGGTTCTCGTAGATCGGCTGGTGGTTGTCGATGAAGTAGCGCTTGAAGTCGTCGATCACCCCGACGGCGTCGTCGAACACCTGGCGGGTCGCGGCGCGGGCCAGCAGCACGCCCTCGGCGCCGAACACCTCGGGGATTTCGGTCAGCACCGGCGTGCCGCCGGCGTCGGACACCTTGTCGGCGATGCGACCGACCAGCGGATTGGCGGTGACGCCCGAGAACCCGTCCGAGCCGCCGCACTTGAGGCCCACCACCAGGTCCGACAGGGGGGACGGCTCGCGGCGGTCGCGTTCGGCGATGGCGACCAGTTGCTCGATGGCCTCCAGGCCGTCCTCGAGTTCGTCCTCGACCATCTGGGTGGTGAACGAGCGCAGGCGATCGGGATCCAGGCCGGGCGCCGATTCCAGCAGGGCCTTCAGCTGGTTGTTCTCGCAGCCCAAGCCCAGGATCAGCACGCCGCCGGCGTTGGGGTGGGCGGCCAGGCCGGCGATCAGCTTGCGAGTGTGGATCAGGTCGTCACCCAGCTGCGAACAGCCGAACGGGTGGGGGAAGGCGAACACGCCGTCGACCCGGCCGGCGAACCGGACGTTGGCCTTCTCGGCGATCCGGCGGGCGGTGTTGGCCACGCAGCCGACCGTGCACAGCACCCAGATCTCGTTGCGTGTGCCGACCCGGCCGTTCTTGCGGCGATAGCCCAGGAAGCTCCCGGCCGGCGGCGCTTCATGCGGCTCCGGATGGGCGTCGGCATAGGCGAAGTCCTCGACGCCCGACAGGCGGGTCTCGACATTGTGGACGTGCACATGGTCGCCGACCGCGATGTCGGCCACGGCCCGGCCGATCGGCCAGCCGTATTTGAGCACGTCCTCACCCTTGGCCACGGCGCGCACCGCGATCTTGTGGCCCTTGGGGATGTCGGCGCGGGCGACGATCGCCTGGCCGTGCAGGTCCAGTGTCTCGCCCGCGATCAGGTCGCGCAGCGCCGTCGCCACGTGGTCGCGCGGGTCGACGCCGTGGATCGATTCGGCCGGACTGGAGCTGGGTTCGCCTATCAAAGCCTTGGTCATTGGAACTTTTCGTGTTGCCATCCCGTCTGTACGGCGGGGAAACCGGTGTCACCATAGGGCAATTACGCCCGACGGTGCATTTGTAGCGACGCCGCCGCCGGTAGAGTATGACAAAACAAAACAACGATCGCCGCATGGAAACGCTTTGACCTCGTCCAAGACCCCTTTGCCGGACGCCGACGGCGTGGAAATCGACAGCGGCCTGGAGACCGGCCTCGAGGGCGGCCGCAAGCGCGCCACCATCAACGACATCGCCCGCCTGGCCGGCGTGTCCAAGAAGACCGTCTCGCGCGTCATCAACCAGTCGCCCTTCGTTCGCGACGAGACCCGCGAACGCATCGAGGCGGTGATCGCCGAGTGGGGCTACGCCCCCGATCCCCAGGCCCGAGGCCTGGCGTTCCGCCGCTCGTTCCTGATCGGCATGATCTACGACAACCCCAACCCGCAATATGTCGTCAACATGCAGTTGGGCCTGCTGGACGGCATCCGGGGCTCGGGTTTCGAGCTGGTGGTCCATCCCTGCGACCGGTCCAGCCCGACCTTCCTGCAGGACGTGCGCACCTTCGTCGAACGCCAGAAGCTGTTCGGCGTCGTGCTGCCCCCCTCGGTGTCCGAGGACGAGCGGGTCGCCAAGCTGCTGCGCGAGATCGGCTGCGAATATATCCGCATCGCCTCGGTCGAGCTGGACAAGCCCGAGCACATGATCGTCGGCCACGACCGCCTGGGCGGCGAGGCCATGGGAGCCTATCTGGTCGAGCTGGGCCATCGCGAGATCGGCTTCATCAGCGGCCTGCCCAGCTTCCGGTCGTCGCACGAGCGGCGAGGGGGCTTCGAGGACGCCTTGAACAAGGCCGGCCTGCAGCTGAAGCCCGACTATGCGGTCCAAGGCGCCTACACCTTCGAATCCGGACTGGCCTGCGGCGAGGCGCTGCTGGCCAAGACCCCGCGGCCGACCGCGATCTTCGCCGGCAATGACGAAATGGCCGCGGGCGTTCTGCAAGCCGCCCGGCGCGCGGGGCTGCAGGTTCCGGCCGACGTGACCGTGGTCGGTTTCGACGACTTCCAGATCGCTCAGGCGGTGTGGCCGCCGCTGACCACCATCCACATTCCCACCCGCGAGGTGGGCCGGATCGCGGCCGAGAAACTGATCGGCGCGGCGGTCCGTGAGAAGCGCGATCCCAACAGCACGATCCCGTATCTTGTCGTTCGGGAATCGTCGGGCGTGCCCCCGACGGTGTAGGGTCGGGGCGGCGCCTTTGGCTTGCATGGCGCCATGACACCGGTTACCAAGCGCCTCGAAAACGGCCCGCGAAAGCCGTCGGCGGAGTAGGGAGTAGGAGACGCCATGACAC